>CAXMTB010000001.1:0-31533 GCA_964195835.1 uncultured Nitrospinaceae bacterium
CGATAAGTATAAAATTTCCTACTTCGATCAATATAGTTCAGCGATTTTTGTGGCCATCGTATTAATTCTTTTTCTCAGTATCATCGATGCATTATTAACTTTATTCCTGATCGATTGCGGGGCCCGTGAAATCAATCCAATAATGGCATATTTTCTCAAATTCGGCCCCTTTACATTCATGAGTGTTAAATATTTTTTGACATGCTATTCTGTAATTGTTCTTTTAATATTCAATAATGTTTTTCTCAGCAAAATAAAGATTTACACCCGTTCTATCTTTTCCTATGCCGTTGGCGTGTTTATGATTGTCATCGGATGGGAACTGTTTCTGACGTTTCGCATTCTATTTTGAGTCCGAAATACAGCCTAAAGTACTTTTCCCAAGAAACTTCTGGTTCGGTCGTTTTGAGGGTTTGAAAAAATCTCTTCAGGAGTGTTTTCTTCTACGATAACGCCTTCATCCATGAATATCACCCGGTGGGCCACTTCACGGGCAAAGCCCATTTCATGTGAAACGACAACCATGGTCATTCCTTCAAGGACAAGTGCTTTCATGACTTCCAGCACCTCTCCGACCAGTTCAGGATCCAGAGCACTGGTGGGTTCGTCGAACAACATTGCCTTGGGTGTGAGAGCCAGAGACCGAGCAATGGCAACACGTTGTTTCTGGCCACCACTCAACTGGTCTGGATAGACATTGGCCTTATCTTCCAGGCCGACTTTCCGCAACAGCTCCAGACCTAATTTCTGCGCATCCTTTTTTGGCATTTTTCTTACTTTTATGGGACCCAGCGTAACATTTTCCATAGCCGTCATATGCGGAAAAAGATTGAACTGCTGGAAGACCATTCCGACTTCCGTACGGACAAAGTTAATGTCCGTGTTTTTGTCTTTAATATCAAAACTGTCTACGATGACGGTACCCGACGATATATCTTCCAGAAGGTTGATGCATCTGAGAAGTGTGCTCTTTCCTGAACCGCTCGGACCGATGATAACAACCACTTCACAGGGTTTTATATGAAGATCGATTCCTTTGAGAACTTCCAATGAACCGAAATTTTTATGTAAACCTTTTATTTTTATCACGAGGCGATCTCCAGCTTTTTCTCTACCATGTTTAGCAGTTTTGCAATAAACATGGTCATTGCAAGATAAATGATTGCTACGGTGAACCAAACCTCGAATGCTCTGAAATTAACCGCAATGATCTCCTGCCCCTGGCGAGTCAATTCGCCGACGCCGATAACCACCAACAAAGAAGTATCTTTGAGGCTGATGATAAACTGATTGCCGAGAGGCGGAATCATCCGCCTGAAAGCCTGGGGCCATATGACGTATATCATCGTCTGGAAATGGGTCAGTCCGATAGAGCGTCCCGCTTCGGTTTGCCCTCTGTCCATGGATTGGATAGCTCCGCGAACGATTTCAGCAATGTAGGCACCGGCGTTTACTGCGATTGCCGTAACACCCGCAACCAGCGGAGGAACCCGCATACCAAGAGCCAGCGGTAGTCCGAAGTAAAGAAACATGACCTGGACCATAAGAGGGGTTCCCCTGATACTCTCTATATAAAATCCGGAGAGTTTATTGAAAAAAATGTTCCTGGATGTTTTACCCAGGCCGAACAAACTTCCCAGAAGAAACCCGAACACCAGCCCGAAAAAAGTGATCAGTATGGTCAGCTTGACGCCGGTCATCAGTACGGGTATCGATTCCCATATTACGCTGTATTTGAATTGAAAATTTCCGCCCATTGTATCCGTCCAATCCGTCCGGCAGAACCATGCCGGATTATTATTTAAGGGTTGAAGTTGATAACCTCCCAAAAGAGCAAAAACCGGGCCTCGGGACCCTTTAAACTTTTTTACCTGTCGTTAAAAAAAATTAAATACCCCCCTCTTCTGGATTCACTTCTTCGAAGAGGGGGGTAGAGAGCCAATAATACTTATTTGGGTTCGGTTCCGAACCATTTCTTGTAAATCTTATTGTAGGTGCCGTCTTCCATGAATTTGAGGATAGTGATGGTGACTTTCTCTCGAAGTTTGCTCCCCTGGGGAAAGGCGATTCCGTAGGACTGCCCCTGGTACAAAGGCCCCACCGTTTTTACCTCGCCTTTGCCTTCTGTTTTAATGTACCACAGAATAGCTGGTGAATCGAAAATTACTGCATCCGCGCCGCCGGTTCGCAACTCCAAATAGGCGCCAACGATATTAGGAAAAAGCTTCACCTCTTTGGTTTTGAATTTTTTGGCGAAGTCGGCACTGGTAGTGCCCAGCTTGGTGGCAAGCACTTTGTCGCCGAGGTCTTCAACACCGCTGATTTTTTGCTCCTTGGATCGTACCATCAAAAATAGTCCGGCATCATAATACGGATAGGCAAAATCAACGACTTCTTCCCGTTTAGACTTGATGGTCATCCCGGCGATGGCGGCGTCGATGTTTCCTGTCTGTAATGCAGGAATCAAGCCATTAAAATCCATTGGTTGCAGCTTGTACTTCAGGCCGAGATCCTTGGCGATGGCATCCCAGAAATCGATATCGAACCCGACATATTTGCCCTCTTGCTTGAATTCGAAAGGCATGAAATTGGTGTCACAGCCTACAACCAGGTCCTTTGCATACCCCATTCCGACAACTGTCAACAATATCAGTGCTGTAATGAAAAAAAACTTCGCTGTCTTAATCATCCTCACCTCCTTTTTAAGTTTGTGGTTAAAATTTTCGCTGTCCTTTGCTTTGAACAAAAATGAACATTTTTCAAAGCTCTCTTTTTAATCAAGGATCAGGGTTTGATCCCGGTTCCTCTTTCATTTAACGACTTTCAACTTATGTGTCTTCCGTAATTTTTCCCACATTGCATCAATAATGGCAAAGGATGCCTCGTCCACATTCAATTTTTTATTTTTGGACACAAATCTGCAGGATTCCATGAGTTCATGGTTGCCGGACCAAAGACGGAATGCATTTCGGATATATGCACCCAGATTTGAATTGAGATCAACAAGTTCATCATGTGTCATATTGGCGATGACAACTTTATCCTTGAGCGCCATTTCCGTTATCAATCTCTCAACAGCTTCATGAATGGTTTTTGGAAGCACAGGCCGTTTCTCAAGATGGTCTTTTTTGGAATAATCGGTAATGGCCCGATGGGAAGGAACATTCATTAAATCCAATATCAATGCTCTCTCAAGCATAAGTTTTGTGTGTTTTCCTGCGTGGGGATTTGCGGTTGTACTTGGGCCAACCACATAAAGAAAATCAATGCGTCTCAACTGAATCCAGTCATTGACCAGAGATGCAGCATGAAACGCAATTGTTTGATTAAGGTCGACACCAAGAAATTGATGTTTGTGCTTCAACGTCTCTCTTTCAGCGCGATAAAGATCCCCGGTGAGTTTGCCGTAGAATATGATGAGTGTCCCTTTTGAATCTTTTACGTTCTGTTCTATACACTCAGAATAATCATCGGTCGGCATTTCTTGAAGATTATAATTTTCAGGCAATGTGCCGGTTTCAGTGGTCCGGCCTTTTGGTATCCATCCACCATAGGCAATTCCAAGTTTGATTGCAGCATCAAGGGCAACCTGGTCAGCACTTGTTTGTCCGCCTGAGATGATTTTCTTGAGCATCATTCTTTTTCTACAGGTTTTAAAGAAATCAAGGAATCAAAAGCGTGGACCCGGTGGTCTTACGACCCTCGAGCTCCTGATGGGCTCTGGAAGCCTCGGCCAGGGGGTATGTCTGTCGAACCTCGATCTTAACCACACTTTTTTCCACAACCTCGAACAGATCTTGTGCATGGACAAGCAAATCCTCCCGCCGGGCGGTATAGGCCATAAGGCTCGGCCGGGTGAGGAACAATGAACCTTTGGCAGCGAGAATCCCCGTGTCTATGGGCGGAATCGGGCCGGAAGACTGGCCAAAACTGACCATCATCCCCATGGGGCGCAGGCAGTCGAGCGATTTCATGAACGTGGATTGGCCCACGGAATCATATACCACGTCAACCCCTTTTCCTTGGGTAATCTCTTTTACCCGTGAGACAAAATCCTCGTCCCGGTATAGGATGGGGTAATCACAGCCATGGTTCAGGGCGAAATCCGCCTTTTCAGGCGAACCCACCGTTCCGATCACCGTAGCACCGATGTATTTTGCCCACTGGCATACAATCAAACCCACACCTCCGGCCGCGGCATGGATCAGGATACGATCACCTGCTTTTACGTTGTAACAGCCGTGCAGGAGATATCGAGCGGTCATCCCCTGAAGCATCATAGCTGCCGCCTGTTGGGTTGAAATGGTCTCCGGAAGCTTTACCAGACGATCGGCGAGCATGATTCTGGCTTCGGCATAAGCGCCGGGAGGCAACCCTGCATATGCAACACGATCCCCTTTCGTGAACTCACTCACCCCCTCGCCAACGATTTCGACAACACCGGCGCCTTCCATTCCGGGTATGGCTGGCAGAGCGGGCAGCGGATAGAGGCCGGTACGGTGATACACATCAATGAAGTTCAGGCCGACCGCTTCCTGGCGAAGCAAAATTTCACCCGGTTTCGGCTGCCCCGGATCATACGTTTCCCATCGTAACACCTCAGGGCCTCCGGTTTCATGCAAAATAACGGCGTTTACCATAAAGCCTCCTACCTGTTTCCCCGGATAGTCAGAACGATCTTGCCCTAGTCATACCTGCAGAAAGGACATTCAATGGCCGTGTTTTCAACGATGCCTTTTTATAATAACCTAAATTGATTGTCGAGGCTTGCCCTCCTTTGGCAGTGATGCCGCCGATAAGCCCCGCATTGCGGGTTCTCCGCTTCGCTACGACAAGTCTTGAGCGTAGCGAAATCCCGCCCCGCGGGGGAAGATGTCGTTCCGCTATAGTCGACTATGCGGGACGGCATCTTGCGCAGTTCGAAGATCCCGCTTGCGGGGAGATGCGGTAATCCTCCAAAGGCGGATAAAGATCGGCAATCCCGAAGGGTTTCAAATTTATAAATATAATTAAAATGCCAAGTAAATCAAATAAATAATATATTTTCCCCATTTTGTTTACGATCAATCGAGATATTATCATTTTTACCGAATTTAAGAAACCCAATCAGGGTAAAGGCTCATCTGTGTATGCAACGTTAGCTTCCTCTGATTTATAAAGAGGCAACTGCTTTCCTGATCGAACATTTTCAACCCAGTCAGAATTCAATAAAAGGGATTTTGCGCTTAATACGATATCTGCATTCTTCAGTGCATCCTCTGCACTATCCCTGTCATATATCTGCCCGCAAATCATTAATGGTAAATCAGTGACTTCCCGAGTAATTTGGGCCATATTCTGATCAATGCCAAAAGCGTTATCCTTGTAACCATAAGTTGAAACAGAAATTACATCGATAGGCTCCTTTGACAACATCTTGATAATATCTTGATATTCAGTCTTGGTATTAAAAAGGGGTACTTCCATGTCTGCAACACCCCAATTGGAAATTCTGAAGGTCAGCAGACGATCATCAGGAATCACCTTTTTTACTGCCTGAATCACTTCATGGGCAAAACGGAAACGATTTTCCACGGACCCTCCGTAAGGATCTGTACGTTCATTGGAGTATGAAGATAAGAAATTATTGATGAGATAACCATGAGCTCCGTGAATTTCTATACCATCGAAACCAGCTTCAATGGCACCCCTGGCCGTTTCCACAAAGCCAACGATTACATGATCTATGTCAAATTGAGTCATGATGTCAGGCACCGGATAAGGTTCTTTGGTCATTGGATTGATTTGTTTAGGAATAACGGCACTTGGAGCTATCACCCGATTTGCCGGATTTATATCCGGCCATGCCATACGTCCACAATGAAACATTTGCATAATAGCGATAGATCCCTCTTTTTGGATTGCACGCACCACGGGTCTCCATGCTTCAATCTGTCGCTGCGTTACCAGTCGGGCCTGTCCCGGGTAGCCTTGAGCACTTTCATAATCTGTAACAATTGCTTCGGTATAAACGATTGCAGCGCCATTTTTGGCCCTTTTAATTAAAAAATCAAAAACATCCTGTCGAGGGATACTGTCTCCGGGAGAAGACATGCGTGTCATAGGCGCAACACCGATTCGGTTTTTAAGTGTAAAACCCTTTAATTTGAAAGGTGAAAAAATAATACCGTCACTCATGATAGACCTCCTTTACTATTTCAAGTTTCAATCGTAAACGTAAATAGGACAATTAGGAATCTATATTTTTTTTTAATAATTTCAATCTTTTTGTCTCCTGACGAATTGTATTGCTTTGAATTTTCTGTAAAGAATTTAGGCTTAAAATTCCAGCAGACATTCAAAGGTCGGATGCTATGCCCCTAAAAATGTCGTTCATTCAAATTTACTAGTAGTGAAAGGGGCGTTATTTTGCACCAAATACACGCTTTAACAAATCAGTCGTTCGCTTGGCAGGGTTCTGGCGTATGGCAGCTTCTTCCTTGGCCATGTAATAAAAGATTCCATCCATCCCTTTCTCAACGACATGATCTTTCAAGTCGGCTTTCACATCCGGGACAAAAGGAACGGATCGATATTCTTTCATAACGTTATCATAAGCCTGAACAGCCCCCACTTCGGAAAGGCTTTTATTGACAACAGGTTCCATCTCTTTTGCAAGAGAGGGAGACATTTTACTTCGAAAATATTGGGTGGCAGCGTCTTCCGGACCTTTATATATCTTCTTAACATCTTCAAAACTCATCTCAGTGATCGCCTGTGAGAAAAGTTTTTTTGCCTTTGGAGTCGCCACTTCCGCAGCCCGGTTGAGTTTCATTTCAAGGTCTTTAAGCAAACCGGACATACCGACTTTATCCAACACAGACTTTACGGTGTCTAATTGTTTTGGTAACGGTATATGAACGGCTGAATCTGTATTAAAGCCGTCCACACGGCCTAACCGGGAAACCACATTCTCCGAACCGACACGAAGCGCATCTTTAAGCCCAGCACCGATTTCCTCAACAGTTAGACCAGATTGCCCGCTGCTTCCCCCATATGTTTTAAGGAGATCGGAGCCTTTCTCTAACCAATTATTCCCTGCTTCTGCTGCGCCGAATATTAAAGAAATCGTGATAAAAAACATGCCTGTAATCATAATTATTTGATGCTTTAAAATCTTCAGAATAATTTTATGCATGATAATCACCTCCACGATAGGGTTGTTTGAAAAAATTTTCGAGATATAAATTGAAGTCTTTTTTCACAAAAGGCCTTTTCCTCTGCTTACGCCTTTTTCCAGAACAACATAAGAGCGAAAGAAACTAAAATCAAGATTAGAAGCAGAATAATTCAGTTTGTCATGATGTAAACCTCTTGCATAGATTTCAACGTTTCGAGCGATTCCAGTTGCTCATACCGGAAAATATCAACGTATAATTTCATGTCCTTCCCGGAAGTCTCTCATGGATTCCCCATTGCGACCATTATATCGAACTCTTTGGCGGTAATAGGCAGGATTGAAAGGCGCATCCCCTTGCGAAGCAGCACCATGTTTTCGAGTCCGGGAACTGTCCTCAGTTTGGCCAAAGGAATCGGTTCGGCAAATTGACTCTCGAAACGGATGTCCACCATATACCAGATAGGCTTTTCAGGTGTGCTTTTTGGATCAAAGTGTTTACTTTTCGGATCCCATGCTGTGAAGTCCGGATATCCGGTCTTGACAACTCTTGCGGTTCCCACCACCGAAGGCTTGACGACACTATGGTAAAACAAAACACGATCCCCGATGCGCATCTTATCCCGCATAAAGTTGCGAGCCTGATAGTTTCGAACACCGTCCCAGTGCTCGGTCTGATTGGGACTGTTTTTCAAGTCCGTAATCGAAAATTCACTCGGTTCTGATTTCATCAGCCAGTATTTTACAGTCATTTCAACTCCGGATGTTTTTATGAAACTTAAATCCTGTTTAATAATGGCAAAGATTATTTGATGGGTCCCGGAAGTCCTCTTCGGGAAATAACACGGTTATATATTCAGTGCTGCGGCGGTACCGCTTCTGAGAGCCGCACCCAGGTTTCCCGGTAATTCGGCGTCGCCCACAGCCATCACCTGCTTTACTCTGCCTTTCAGATCGCCAACAAGGCGGTCTTCCGGCACGACTTCAATGGCAAAAATAACTCGGTCGGCCTCCAGTTCGAACGCGCTGCCGTCTGTTTTTTGGAGCAACACGCGATTGTTCTCGATGGCGGTAATTCGAGTCTCAGTAAAAATGGCAACGCCCTTTTCGGAGAGTCGTGCCAGAAGACGCTGCTTTGGAATTTTTTTCATCCGGTGCAGCACATCTGGCAGTATCTCCACCACGGCAACCTGTCTTTCAGGACCGGCCAGCCAGTCGGCGGTTTCACAGCCGATATCGCCGCCGCCGATAATGACGATTTTTTGGCCGTCAACCGAACGATTTTCATAGACGCTTCGAACGTCTGTGACCCTTTCGGAATCGGCGCCTGGAATCGAAAGCACCCCCGGCCGGGAGCCGGTGGCCACAATCACCACGTCCGGTGCCTGTTCGAGAATATCGGATGCCCTCGCAGGGCGTCCGGTGCGAACCCGAACACGGCTGTTGTCCAACACGTGTTTCAGATAACGCAGGATATCGGCGGTGTCTTCCTTGAAGGGCGCAATGGACGACAGTCTGGCCTGGCCGCCGAGCCGGCCCTGTTCCCACAGCTCCACATCATGTCCTCTCCGGCTGGCGATGATGGCCGCCTGAATCCCGCTGGGTCCGCCGCCGACGACCAGCACTTTCTTTCTGTCTTGAGCCGGAAAGACCTTCCAGGCATACTCATTGCCGGCAAATGGATTCACACCGCAACATCTTCCGATGCCTGGAACACCTTTTTCAGCACAGTCCTGAAGGCAGTAATTGCAGTGCCGGATATCCGCAACCTGACCGAACGCCGCTTTTTGGGGAAGCTCGGGATCCGCGACCAGAGCTCTGGCCATTCCGACAAAATCGGCTTTTCCCCGGAAAATGGCGTCCTCAGCCAATTTCGGACCGTTGATCTTGCCGATGGCAATCACCGGAATGTTAACGGCGGATTTCATCTCCGCCGCCAGATCAATCAGCGGTCCCGGCGGACTCTCATTGGGGGGAATGGTGATGTATTTGGTGGTCTTGTTGCCGGCATTGGCAATGATAGCATCTGCACCGGCATCTTCAACCCGGGCGGCGATGATTTTTGCTTGATCAACATCTAGGCCGCCAGGTACAAATTCATTGCACACCAGTTTGACCAACACCGGGAAGTCGCGACCAGCCGCTGCCTTTGTTTTCTCTATCAGCCGGGTCAGAAAGCGTGCCCGGTTCTCCACAGCACCGCCCAGCTCATCACGGCGTTTGTTCAGCAGGGGAGAGATCAGTTGTGCAATCAGATCCCCGTAGCTGGCCTGGATTTCGACGCCGTCGTATCCGATGGTTCTGGCCTTTGCAGCACCGTTCGCCATGATGGCGAGGATTTCTTCGGCCTCTTCCATCGTCATGGCATTTGCCAGAGAAACCACCCAGGCGTCTCCTTTTTTTTGGGCCCCATCCACCGGCCGGTCAACCTTCCGCTCCCGGGGATAATTCAGGTGCATGAAGGCCCTGGCGCCTTCGGCATGGATGGCGTCCACAAGCTGTATCAGGCTGGCGGCATGCTCCGGCGTGTCAAAACGAAGCTCCTGGGGACCTTTGTATGCCCGGGGATAATCCAGGCAGGGACAGTCCAGCACAATCAGGGCGACGCCGCCTTTGGCCCTTGCCCGGTAAAACTCCAGCATCTTGGGATTTACCCGGCTGTCTGTCGCGTATTTTGTGGGAAAAAGCGGCATCATGATTCGGTTTTTGAGATGGCACTCGCCGATATTGCCGGGTGTAAAAAGATTTGGAAAGCGCATGGGTTCCTCCCCGTCTTTTTGAAAAGACATCTCGATTGATTGAAAGTCAAAAATACCCCGGATCAAAAAGGTCAGGTGTAAAGCCCAAGTTGAAAAAGCGGGATGAGCGACTGCGAAACCTTGACCCGATCGCCCTATTATCTGAGGCAGGCAGGCAACGCAGGTCGAAGATCCCCTGCAAAGCAGGGAGATGGCGTATCACCGGCCTTCCCGCTGGGCAAACAAAATAAAGATCTGAAACAAAAAGAGCGCTTCATATTACCTGAATTTTCAAGCGTCGAGTTCGCCGCATTTAGCAAGTTGAGTTTGCGAAATCCCGCTTTCGGGAGCGTAGGGCATGCAGCTGTAATGTACTACCGCAAATGTTTTGCAACCCTCCGAAGGCGGACAAGCGCAGCAGATGCGGTGAAATCGGCGCTCCTGAAAGGTAGACAATCTTGGAATAATATTGGAAGAACTTGAAAATTACTCATTAGGTAAGAGGCATATTGACGAATTACAGACACAATTATTTAAGACACTTTATTATATTAAATTCTTCAAGATTGTCTATGCAAGATTCAGGTATTAGGATCATCAGAATCTAGCACCGTAGTGATTTTTAGTCTACGCCTTCTTTATAGAGGATGTCAAGATTCCACTTGCGGAAAGATGAGGTTTCCAGAGGCTTTACTCCAAAATTGACCGTTTAAGGCCGAGAAAGGTCCGAACCCGTTGTTCTTGGGGCTCCAGAATTTGTCTTTTTCAATTATATGTATTGTCTCCCAGCCCCGGTTTTGTAATTCCAGAGCAATGAAACGGCGATGACATTTCCATGACAGGGTTTCAGCGAACAAAATGACCGACGAATTTTCCCTGGCGATGCGCTCAACATTGTCAACTCCCCGGAAAAACAATTCGATTGTGGCATATT
The DNA here is from genome assembly GCA_964195835.1 of uncultured Nitrospinaceae bacterium. Lineage (GTDB taxonomy): Bacteria > Desulfobacterota > Desulfobacteria > Desulfobacterales > UBA11574 > UBA11574. Next base: position 10,829 of record CAXMTB010000001.1, read on the forward strand.
GTTCGTACCCCTGTTATCTGAATCCGCCAAGCTCTTTTCCGAGGAAGTGATAATCGATGCCCATTTTTAGCAATATTTATTCGAGATGGTCGCGGTTAAAGATCCAGACCTTGCTTTTGGGGTAGCTCCGAATATCCAGAAAAGCCTCTATCTGAAAATGCTTCAATATCCCAACAATTTCTTTTTCGCTTCTCAAACTTGTACCAAGGGTTATAAATACGCATATCCTGCTTCAAGTCAATTAAAAGAAGCCCTCCAAAGGCATCTATGCTAAAGAGGTTTTAGAGCGTTATTTACATATTGATGGATTTCCCGGAAGTCCCTGAACAATTTTAAAGCCGTTGTTAAGTGTTATTTATATAGTACTGATGATCACTATGGTTCTTATGTCCAGTGCCGTTTACTAATAGCGTCGCCCTCCGCCATGTCCTCCTCCGCCACGTCCTCCTCCGCCACGTCCTCCTCCACCACGTCCTCCTCCACCACGTCCTCCTCCGCCATATCCTCCTCCGCCACGTCCTCCTCCAGGTCTTGCGCCACCTCGAGGGCCATCAGAGCGAGGGCGGGCTTCATTAACATTAAGGCTTCGGCCTTTCAAATCCTTCCCATTCAAGCCTTCGATTGCAGACTGTGCTTCAGATTTATCGGGCATCTCCACAAATCCAAACCCTTTTGATCTGCCAGTGTAATTGTCTTTTATAACCTTGACGGTATCGACCTCTCCAAAGACCCCAAAAGCTTCTTTTAAATCCTCTTCTGTCACCTCATACGATAGATTCCCTACGTAAATATTCATTCTGATCTCCTTCTAATAAAGATAATTTTAAAGGTTAATTTTCTTGATATTTAAGACTGCTATCAATTTATGTCTCTGCAAATTACGTCTGTAAATGGTATGTATTTTGGCTTTCGATTTTTCCAAGATAATGTGGAAGTCAATAAATCAGCAGACAATATTTCTCTTAAGGATTCTTAAACTCTTAACGCAGGAAGCATAATTTCTTCGAGTCTCATTCTTTGCCTTTCAAAGATCTCTCTGTCTTTTACTCTATCAAATTTGATCATTTCCCCAAAACGAAGAACCACCTTGCTAAAGGGTTTTGGCAGGAGAAATTTATCCCAGCTATTGAAATACCACGCTTTTTCTGCAGAAACAGAAAGAGGAACTATTACGGCATTGGCAGCATGTGCTAAACGGATTACTCCAGCCTTAACAATACCTGAAGGCCCTTTAGGTCCGTCTACAATATGGGCTGCAAGTTTTTTCTCCTTTAAATTAGTAATCATTTTCTTTAAAGCCTCCATCCCACCTTTTGAAGAAGAACCCCGAACTGGATTCCAGCCATTACGCAAAGCCATCTTGGTTACTATTTCACCGTCTCTGCTCTGACTAATCATGATACTTGGGTTGAAGGTTTTATAATTTTTAAAAGGACGAATAGCAGAAAAAAATTGTTGATGCCAACCGCAAATCAAAACGACACCGCCATTTCTTCTATAATCCATCCAGTCTTTATCATTTTCAATCTTTAAACGAAATGTCCACGAATAAAATAAAATTAATCGATAAAAAAAAGAAATGAACACCTCTGACGCAAGAAAACGATCTATCTTTATTCGCAAGATTGTGCACTCCTTATTGCTAATGGCAAGTATTAAGATAGAAAAGTATTGTGTGTTTCCAAATTAATAGGATTTGAGTGGTTGTAAGTTGATGGCTTGTCTGCCTTTAGAGGTTTCTTTTAATTCAAAAGATACAGGGTCACCTTTTTGTAAACCGAAATGCCCAAATTCCTTGATGCCAGATTTGTGAACAAAAACAACCCCATGTTCTTCAGTGTCTATAAAACCATAGCCTTTTTTTTCACTATATGATTTGACATAACCCTCCATCTAATGTTTTTCCTTTCCTTGTATCTTGTCTTGTGTAAATGCTCAGGAGGTCAATTATAAGGAAGGCCAAAAAAGGTAGGTTCTTTGGACAGGCCCCAAAATAAATACCAGAAACATACACAAGCAGTGAATGGTAAAATCAGTTAAGTCTTAAATTAATTCATTCGTAATAATAAGTCAATAGTGTGACCGGAAAATTAATCCAGTTTTTGGTTAAGAATTATAGTTGTGATTGATCAATTCATTCCAGATTACTTGTGAAAAGACCAAACGAACGCCAGTTAACTTCATCAGTGACAACGCCATAACAGGCTGTGTCATAATTAATGGTAAATAGAAGAATTTCCTTGTTATATGACAAATTCACTTAAAAAGTAATGCGCAAAGCAGTCATCAACACAGAGAATACTTGATCGGGAACAACCGTTAAGCATGCCAGCGAAAATTATCCTGTGCTGGTGCGGTTATAGTTGATAGTTGTTTAATCAGTCCCAACACGCCTGTAATCGTAATCATTCGGGCCATATTAAAACAGGTTGCAAAAACTGATTTTCCGATCTATTTCCGCTTATCGTAGCATGGTTATTACCTGAATCTTGCACGATTCGGAGGCTTTCATATCAATTAAGTATTTTAAGGGCGCTCATCAATACCTTCGGCCCCGCAAAACCTTTCGTGGGCAAATGGCAGATCCGCGGAAACGCAAAGTACAACGCTGTTTTCAAGCTTGCTTGCTTCTACGTTAAATCTGCGAACCGAAGTTGCGCATACCTGGGTGTCAATACTCGGGAAAATATTTAAAACGATGCGTTTTCCCGCAAAATCATCGAGATTTGTCTCGGAAAGGTCCCTTTTGGTTAGCGTAAAGTTAGGGGCCTTTTCACCAACTTTTGGTAAATCGCCAATGGTTTCAATGGGTGTGCCTTTTAATGTAATTGTTGCCATAATCTTGATCCTTTTTTAATTATCTTAAGGGAATGCGCTCATCCCCCTTTCAATCACATGATGCAGTGCACCCAGTGCACCTATTCTTGCTTTTCCCTGCATGGTTATTACAAACAGTACGAACAACGTCCATATTATTCCTATGTTCTTTTAATCCACAAGTTGAGATTATAAAGTAAATTTCGAGGGCGTTCTCGAAATCTCCCGCTGCATTCTCACTCCCGAATGACCTGAGGTTCTCTATTTATTTACATTCTTTTCGAGCATCCGATCAGTAAACATGATATGTCCGTAATACTGGCCCCAGGAACCGTCACTGCGGCGATTTTTAGCGATATATGTCGTATAAAGGAAACAATCGCCACCGCGTTTTGCCGCTACCTGGCCTGTGACACTTCGAGTGATCCGGTAACGAATGGCGGTCCTGGTAGTGTCAGTGTATTCTAGAGCCCGCTCTTCTTTCCAATCGGAGCTGATGACGTTCACCCGTAAAATTTTTGCGTCAGAGAACTTTTTCTTTACGATATTTTCTGACATCTCCTTTAGAGCGCGGCTCTCTTTACCGTTAAACTTATGGGATATCATCACCGTGGACTCGATCATTTTTTCGCGCCAACGGCTTTGCTCCTTCTGGAGAGCTTCGAACTCCTTTTTTAATCCAGGAATTCGACTGTCTCCCGGCATGAGATTTTCCGCCCACGCGATATCCCTTGCAATACCATTGAGAACGAGAGCATTCAGCAAATTCGGTTTGGTCTTGCCGTCCTTGGTTCTTTCCTCGTTTTTGTCCAGGTTCGATTTACCGCGTTTTATCTCACTTGCTGCTTTTTCGAAATAGCGGTCAGCCGCCATTTTCAATTCTTCATTGTATGTTTTGAGCTTATAGGCAAGTTTCTTTTCCAGATCCAGAAGTTCGTCTGTTTTTCCCTCTGGGAATTGAGTCTTCTGATACTCGGCAAACAGGTTTGATGCCTCGGCATAGAGCTTCATGCATTGATCCATGTCCTTTGGGTCTTCGGTATAACTCGCGATAAACTCTTCCAATATCCTTCTACCTTCTTCATTTCATATTGGGCAGATTTTATTTTGGTCTCCTTGACAGAAGAAATTTGAACAAAAAGGAACATATTCAAATAACCAAATTACTCGCCTCTTCGTAAACGCACCGCAAAACCCCGCCTATCATTAGAGGAGTTTCGGGTGCTCAATATCTCTCGACCGGCGCCGATAAAGGCGAAGGCCCAAGCCGATGACGAACCTTGAGTTTCTCTTGACCATACCCACCAGCCGGAGGTCTTCAACAAAGGCGTCATGTTGCGAGTGCCTTCCCCCCTCTTAAATAGAGTTTTGATCTCCTTTCTTGTCGGCATGCGCCAGTTACCTCCAACAACGTTCAGGTTCTCAACCCATCTTTTAGCCTCGTTCCAGTTTGTACTTTTGTCAGGCCCGGCATACCATTCAAGACCTGTAATCTTATCGTAGATAACTCCGGTAGCATAAGCGATAAAAGTTCCGCCACGGGTTTCAATTTTTGAATCCGATCCAGAATAATCGTCAGCAGGTACATCCGCCTGTTGCCATTCCTTCCGCTTTTCTTTGTCTTCATGCTGCACGTTTTCGGCTTCAAGGATTTCATCAAAGGGCTTCCCGGCTTGAGGTAGCGATTGTGCCGGTGCCACGCTTCGCAGAGCTCGATAAATTGCTTCTCTGGTGGCTTTGTGATCTAAAAGGAGTTTAACCTCAAAACCATAACGCTGACGAAGAAGATTTGCCATAGCGTTGGCATCATTGACGGAGGTTTCAAGATCCGGAATATTTGGATCTTTATAATCATTAATTCCGATGATTAGTGCCTTGTATGCGCCCAGCTTGCCGCTCTGATGGCTCAGATCGCTGATCACTGAAATGCCCCTGGAAACGGCATGGGCAAAAATGGGAAGGAGCCAGAAATACATGGTTATCATAAACAGAGATACGATTAACAATTTGCTTCTGATAATATCCACGCCCAACTCCATCGGCTTGTTGATGGTACGCGAGAATGTACTTAAACCATTGAATTCATAGAATAATATCGACTCCTTGCCAATAAAGATCATAAAATATCATTTTGATTGCATATATCGCCAAAAGCAAGACTAAACAAATTGCTTTTTTTAATCCAAGCAAATCATATGTTTGACCCCAAAAACCCCTTAGTCTAATATTTCCTTCACCCGCCCAACTTCACCACTTTCTAAACGGACTTTAATGCCATGAGGGTGAGTCGGCGATTTTGTCAGAATGTCTTTCACTATACCTTCCGTTAATTTTCCGGATCGCTGGTCTTTTTTTAATACGATCCGAACATGAAGACCTGGCGATATTTTTACACGATTTGCATCATTCATGACTTTAATTTTATTACCCCCAAAAGGTTCCTATTCCTCCAGGCAACTTAATATGTTAAGAACGTTCCCCATTTCCCATATATAGTTTTCAGTCTTTCAACAGCAAAGCTAAAGAGATTTCAGAAAGTTATTGACTTGTTTATGGAGGTCCTGGAGATCCCGATGAGTTTTTCATATACTCCGATAAGATTTTCATGTATTCCTCTTTCACCTCTTCTTTTCCATATTTTCTTTCCAAGCGTCGAACAATAAAATGCCCACGTGCGACTTCTTGGAAATGGTCAACAAACAAAAGATTGATAGTCGCACCTCCAAGTGCTCCAATAACCGGTACTCCTTGGACAAATACCTTTTCAGAAACGACAGTCCCAAAGCGAGATGCAAGTTGGGTGATTAACCTTACAATAGGCGGGGCTCCTTTTTCTGACAGACCTTTGGCGGCAATATGTTTTGCGGCATCGCTTACAGACTTTGCCAGGACAGCGCGCACTGCGAAATACCCCGTTTCAGCTCCGTCGTCAGTATCAGATTTGCCGCCAAGAGCGAAAACTTCGAGGCAGGCCAATCTTGCTTGAAGTGTTGTAATATCTTCCCCTTCACTCCTCGCAATATCGGCAATCGAACGTAAAATTATAGATGTCGATATCGGTAGTTCTACCGCGAGGGCAGGCAATCCAAAGGCTCCACCTAAAGCACCACTTATACCGCTTGCAATTTTATGAGTCGTTGTTGATGCTTCGCGTTTGAATTCTTTGCCCATTGTTTTTACGGTGAGGGTCAGTAGATTCTTTAGGGTAACTTTCACCGCATCTTGTATGTTTTTAGATGCTTGAACAGGTAAGCTATCGATAAATTTTCCAACAGGTTTTTCTATAAAGCTGGTAACTTTAGAAATGAAACTGGGAAATTCGAGACACACTACCGCTTGTGTAAGGTCCTCGTAATCTTTTCCTTCAATTGCCATATAAGCCAAACGCTCCTGATATTACCCTCATTTAATTTCCCCCTCAATATCCTGGATCGAGTCTGTTGACAATATCAAGTTTGCGCCATTCACTGGCGTTTTCAAAAGGAACCGTTCCATCGTCATAATCTCGAAGAAAGTAGTTGCCGCTCCCGTCGGTATAAGCGTTGTTGTATGAGGGCAAATATTTCATATTGCCTGATTCAGGATCCCGAGTTTCGATCTGACCGGTCAACACCTTATAATTCTCGTGCATGATATCGCTATTTGTCTGGGCACGATTTTTCTGGATGTCTTGGTCGATTTGATTCATGTGTCGAATAACTTTATTGTATTGCTGACCGCGTTGCCTCTGCGCCGCTGAAGCTCGTGCAACCCATTGGGGGTCAAGTCTGAATGATCGGATACAAATCTCCATGATTCTTTCCTCGTCGGACCAGCGGGACTTGGGGGCAACAAGACCCCACGTGCCGACGGTGCTCCAGATTCCGTTTTGGATGTTATATATAATTGTGTAAATCCTTCCGAACATAGGCGTTCCATTTATCAAACATTCGAGATTTACATACCCGGCATAGTGATGAGACACGTTTTTAGGTATCCATGGCTTCAGCTCAGGGTCCGGTTGAGCCTGTCCCAGAATGCGGGGGTTTTTAAATTCGTTGGCGGCAAATTGACCGAACACAATGTTTTGCACATATTGTTCGATATTCATGTAAGGATAAAGCCACATGCCATTGATGACTTCTCCCGCTTGTTTTTGAAGGATTCCCATTGATGTTGTTCCCGGTACTTTGACAGAAAAATGCCCCTTGGCTTCCCAAAGATTGTCGTTGGTTATTCTTCTTATCTGATTGAGACGGGCTGGAATTCGTAATAAGATTCGGACTTTGATTCTTTGGCGGATTATTGTTATCGCACGCGGCGACAAATACAAACATTAAAATGAAAAAAAAACGAAGGACAATTCAGAGTTACTTTTCACAAGAACCTCCTGATGAAATGATCATCTCAATCACTCTCCAATTGTACAATTTATCGACAGGAGCCACAACAAACCTGTTGCTTCTAAGATCTTGCCAGGCCGCAACTTATGACTGTCCCCGCTCTCCCTTCTTGTAATTTTTGCATGTCCTCAGGCAAGAAAAGCTTTTGAGTTATTGAGCAAGGGACATTCACTCTCCCGGCCCTAAAATGCTTTTAGTTTTTGAGATCAGTGTCAATTATAATCCCCGTTTAACGACAATTATAATTCCCCAAATACGAAAATAAATTTAAGCATCAAATTATGTCTGCAGATAATTTCCCAAATCCTTTTCAAGTGATTTTGGATCGATATACTCTGCACCGACATTGTGATCTATGATCCATCTTATTTTAACGAGTTCTTGGATTTGAGTTTTCATAGGATTGTCTAAAGCAAATTTCAATTCAACGGTATCATTTCTGGAAATATAATGTGGCTTTAGACTTGCAAATCGGATTCCGCTCGCTGAAATATCTTCAATGATTATGTCTCCTTTTTCATCTTTTCCCTGGACAAAATATTCACCGGGGAGCCGGACTTTCTTACGGTAATGCTTTCGATATTCCAAGGTAAACCGAAAAATTTCGCCACATCGGCATTTGGCCTTCAGTCTTTTATGAGTATCCTTGAAACCCGTCACATCTATCTTTTTCTCAAGTTCGCATTTGGGGCAGATTATAGCTGCTTGATTAGTATCGTCTACATAGATTTTTTTCATTTTATTTCACGGTCCTCAATTGGTGTGTTCCGCATCATCAACATCAATCTTGCTTCGGATATACAGATCAAAGACACCTTGGAAACTTCAACATCTTCATTCTTCATATTTGAATGAGCATTTCGGAAATGACCTTATCAACAACCTGAGAAACATTGTCTTGAATTTATTTTTTCTTTTCACAACTCTCAAGGCATGAGTTTTTCGCAACTTCTTCCACAACTCTTTATAATGAGCTCAGCAGCAGCATCCTCATCTATAATCTTGCCTTTAGCCATAAAACGACAATCTTTCATCAATTCGCCCTTTTTAAACTGTAAACCATAATCTTCTTTAATATATTTTCCAAGTGTTGAATGAAGCAACTCAAGCTCATTCTCTTCCAGTTTTGCTATAAGGATTTTAACCTTAAATGGCAATTCAAAATAAAGTCGGTCGATCGCATCTTCAACTGTACGGGGACAAATAGGCTTTAAGTTGCCGGCAGCAAACTTCTTAAAGTCAATAAAGAAAAGATGATTAACAGCTTTTAATAACCTAACCGTATCTTCATAAATGTCCGGATCTTCACTTTCACGGGGGCCGTCTAAACTCAGCACTTTGATGTCGTCCAGAAAAATCCATGACTTAACTAATTGAGCAATACTGTAACCTCTGTTTATTTTCAAGTCAATATGGAGCCATTCTTTTTTATGTTGTTTTGCCAATTTAACGGTTAGTGATGATCCTCCAGTAAGTTTTCCATGAGAAATGATCAGTGTACCGTCTGAATCAATCACGTTTTGTTCAGTTCTTTTGGGATAACCGGACGATGAAATTTCCTTAAGTTTATATTTGCCGGGCAATGTTTCAGCTTCTATCCTTCGTCCTTTTGGTATCCAACCGATGTGTACAATTTGCAAATTCTTTTGGGCAATAAATACTCTGATCCTATTTGAATCGATCATCCGATTTCCGACTTAAGACGGTTTTCCCGGCTTTCTCGAGCCAGCCGGTCCGTACCCCAACTTGAGCATCGAATTCTGGAACATAAGGTTTGATGTCCAGAAGCGGGGTGCCGTCGAGAATGTCAACAGCCTGGATGTACAGAACGCCGTCTTCGACCTTGTCCAGTTGAACAACTGAAAGCCCGATTGGATTCGGACGCTTGGGCGCACGGGTGGCAAAAAGACCCCGTTTCTGCGAATCCATGAAAGGCACAACGTGGAGATTGAATCCGTGACTGCGGTGGAAGTGGTACAGTAGGATGATGTGTGAGAAGCCGTCGAGATCCTTAAGTCCTGGGTGGAAATCCTCGAACACCTCAACAGTGCCCTTTACGCCGGCGGCTCCGACCGGCTGGATCGGCATGCCTTCAAGTTCCATAAATGGGGAGTGGATGATCCCGATTGGTGTGAATTCGATCTTCATTTTCTCACGTGAACATTAACATTAACTGGTTAGTGTGCTTTTATTCGTTCGTATTCGAGGGTTTGCTTCCTCGTGTGTAAAAGGTGTCGTGTCTTGAGTTGTGAATAAGATGCGACCCTGATGGCCCCAGATATCCCTGAAAAACCTCCTTTAGGAAAATATATTGAAAATCTATCTCTTTTCTTTGTTTTAACAGAAAGTCATAAAAGGACCCTCCTGCAAAACATGGATAAGCATTTGAGCATGCAAGCGGCCTGCTGTCGAATGAAAGTGAACATCCGTTTTCCCGGAGAATAGGGCATTGATATTTCCCGTTATCAAAAGCAATCTGATCTTTTAAAGCTTTCTGTTCCTCTGTGGAAATGCTGTAAACAATAATAAACAGGTCCAGATAACTCAGATTTTTTGGGAAATGCCATTTGCAGCATTCCCCTCTGCAGACATGAATAGAGTCTGTACACATCTTAACATAACCGAATCTCATGGCTTTTTCATAAATCTGGTGCCGGATACGGTTGATTTCATTTACAGCCTTTAGGGCCTTAGCCCTGTCATTTTCATTAAGCTGATTATATGTACATATTGCAGCCTTCAACACTACGCACAGATATTTCTGGTAATCTTTCTTTGCTTTAATTCGATTTTCAGGTGTCTTTATATCAGAATACATGTCATTGGTATATAGGGCGTCTCGCATGTCTATTTCCAAAAGTTATAATCGAATAGACGGCCTCAAAGTTACTCCCCGAGCGAACAATGATAGCCTTAATTTTTAATTCGACTATTTTACACAATCGGATTGTGGACCGGAGCACCATGAACTTCCCGTTTTCAGTCTTACCGGATATATGGGTAAAACCGAGAAAATCGAACGTCCCTGGTTTTCCTTTACCCTGGCTTTTACGATTCTGGGCAGCAAACCGGCCGAACTGGATCAGCCGTGTCTTGTCCTTATGGAGTTCCAGGTTAAGCTTCAGAAAACGTTCCCGAAGATCAGCCAAGAACCTTTCAGCGTCTTTGCGGTACTAAAAGCCAACCACAAAGTCATCGCAATACCTGGCCCGCACTTTCCCCTGTCATCGCTTCGCCTGCAGCCTTACGACTGCACACGCATGACTCGGGGTCGATGTGATTCGCTAAATCTTCACCGTATGAAACTTTCATTCACCACTTCCCGCCGGTTTTACCGGCGCACTAACATTGGGGTAGACTTAAATTTTTAAGTACGTCCGGGATTTCCTTTGTGCGGTGGGGACGGATGTCCTTCTGCGGCGAGAACTGCGTTTTTTCCATGCAGGGATAGGCATAGGCATGGTGAGCCATTCTTCCTCGGGCTCGATGCAGCTCAGCTTCTGTTCGATGAACGCCTCAATGTCGGGAATGTAGAAGGCGTCCTTCTCATCGGCGAAGCTGACAGAGGTGCCGGTGGCACCCGCCCGGCCAGTTCGCCCGATCCGGTGGACGTAATTTTCCGGATCATGGGGCAGCATGAAATTAATGACGTGATCCATGCCTTCGATGTGGATGCCGCGTCCGGCAACATCTGTTGCCACCAGAATTCGGATCTTTCCGGTCTTGAAGGCCTCGAGGCGACGAATTCGCTTCTTTTGGGGAATATCACCGGAGAGCGTCGAACAGTTGATGCCGTGGCGGGTCAACATCTTTGCGAGATCTCTCACTTCGTCGCGCCTGTTGCAGAAAACCAGGGCCCGTTTGAGATTCTGTCGATGGATGATATTGAATAGGAGTGCAAATTTATCAATGCTGGTCACGATGTAGACGACCTGCTCCACTGTCTCCACCGCGATCTGTTCCGGTTCGATTTCTACGGTTACAGAGTTACGGGTCCATTGGGAGGCGAGTCGGGTGATTTCACCGGTCAGCGTCGCGCTGAAAAGCAACGTCTGACGCTTTTCTTTTGCCGGGGTGCTGTAGATAATATTTCGCACATCGGGGATAAAACCCATGTCGAGCATCCGGTCGGCCTCGTCGATGATCAGCACCTCGATCTTTTTCAGGGTGATGTCGCGGCGCCGCTGAAAATCGAGCAGTCTCCCGGGCGTTGCAACGACAATATCCACCGGATCGCCGGAAAGTTGCTTTCTCTGCTTTTTATAATCAATGCCACCGAGCACGGAAATGATTTGAAGGTCCGTGTACTTGCAGAGATGACGGGCTTCCTCGGAGATTTGAAGAACCAACTCCCGGGTGGGGGCTAAAATCAGAATCCGGGGCGAGCCGGGTTTTCGTTTGTCCTGGATAGGGTTATTCAGCATCCGGGTGATGACGGTGATCAAAAATGCAGCCGTTTTCCCCGTTCCGGTCTGGGCCCGTCCGCTGGCATCCTTGCCGGACAAACTGCTGGGAAGGATTTTGGCCTGGATCGGTGTACAGTACTCGAAGCCGAGATCGCTGATGGCATGAAGCAGCGGGTTGGGAAGATCGAAATCGTGAAACCGCGTCTTGCCTTCGGCCGGCGGAACCTTGAACTGTGAAACATCCCACCTGGCTTTCAGTGCAGCGCCAACGGATACTGCCGGTGCATCTTCGCTCCGTCGGATCTTCTTTCCTTTTTTACGAGAGGCTCGCCTATGAGGGGGATCGCCCTTTTGATTTTGTTGGTCAAATTTATTGATTAGATCTCGCAATCAAAATGCTAAGGGCACGCCTTCATAATCCATTGTATGCCCTTTTTATTTATACGCCATCTCAAAAATACATCTAACGCCCAATGGCTGCGTTCCATGCCGCCTTACCCTTGAGCGTAATCCACTATTTTTGAGTTAGCTTCTAATAAATGGTGCGCTAAACCACAGTTAAATTTTCTGAAGCAGGGCTTTTTTGGCCCTGTTCAATGCTAAATAATAACAACTTTTTGGAAAAAATCAAGTTATTTACTCGGGATTCGCATCCCCTGTTTTTCGCTGTGTTCTAATTATCGCGAGATGGATCTATTTTAACATTCGGGTACAAAAATTGAGCTATAATTTGATGTGCGTCCTTCAAGTCTTCCTTTAAGTGTCAAAATTTCACCATCGTCCCGCAGATCCCTATTACAGCGTTTGACGGTTTAAATAACGTTCATCCATACACAATCCAGACCGTCCAGGAGGATATGGATCAGCAGTCCGAATCCCACGAGCCGGGTTTTGGGTATCGCAGCCAGGAGCGCATATACGGTGATTACTGGCAGCGAGTGCAGGGGATGAAAGTTTACCCCACATCGATTCGGATCATATATAGGGTGGGCCAATAAATGATCCAGGTCGATAATCATGGCTGACATCATTACCAGCCAGGCGGTTTTCCATTGATCTGAAAACAGCAGCCTGGCCATTGTTCCAGGAACGATGATGTGCAGACCTAAATGCAAAATTGGACGCAACATAAGCGGTTTTTGTTGTGTTATCGGGTGTAATGACTTTCGGGAAAGACCGCCGATACGGCCACGACCGATAGGAACGGAAGACTAATCCTCAGGATTCCTGCTATGGATAGCATCATAAGATCCTTATAAAACGATCCGTGTGGGTTTGGTTTGGGGGCCGCCGCTTAGCTGGTAATTATACAGCTCTGTTTATCATGTAATGTATTTTATCCTTCTTTAATCACTGAACAATAAAATAAACTTAAAATGTTAAGTCCCGCAATTCCTCCCTGGTTATTTCATTACTAAAGGGCGTATCCCATCAGGATTTATGCCATCGTTAGTTACCAAAACCTCTTTGTTCCTAAATATTTCGAGATATCCCTTTAGATTATATAATTTAAGACAAGCGACGATATCCTCCGGTTCGTTATCGCTGACGAATTCACTGGAAACACCTATAGTATGTTTAGTTTCACCAGTGGGTGCATCAACACTAAACATATATCTACGAGATTTGGAATCCCACATGTTCTCAATAACACATCCGGGAAACAACTCTTTGAGGTAGTTTTCTATTCCTGACAGTTTGTCCGTTTCGTCCATCCAGCCTCCTCCTAATTTCCTAATTTTTTAAAATAATCGTTTGCGAGACAAGTGAGAAAAGTGGTGATAATATGTTTCTAATTAAAATTCAATTTATTAGCATAGTCCGAACACCGACACTGTTTCCACTTACCCAGGTTGTTATGCTTCTGATCCGGGTATGAGGGTTCTCAAAATATCTTCTTTTCCCACGATTCCCACAAGCTCTCCTTCGTCCACCACAGGAATGGTATGAAAATTATTGTCCACCATGAGGGCAGCCACTCCCTCAATGCCCGTATCGGGTCGGACGACAACCGGATTTGGCGTCATAGCCTGTGCCACGGTGGTAGCCGCGATCTTCTGAACCTGCTTTTCGAACTGTTTCATGGAGGTCAGAGCAATTAATCCATCCAGAAATGTGAAAAAAGAAGGCACGGGAAGTTTTTTCTGTTGCGCAATCAGGTCACTCTGGCAAAGAATTCCCACTAGTTTTCCCGTTTCATTCGTCACGGGGACACCGTTGATTCGGTTTTCCAGAAGAAGCTTTGTCGCATAGACAATCTCCGTCTCAGGCGAGACCGTGATCAGCTCTTTTGTCATGATATCTTTTGCTTTAAGCATAGCATCACCTGCGATTCTTATGAACGGTATACATGGTTAAAGTACGAGTACATATTTTACGACCATCTTTATTGAACACATAGAGATTATTGTAACAAGGATTTCATGTCAAGGAGGATAACGTCTCAAGATACAATGATTGGCCTGGATTTCCAATCCTAAAAATAAACCATGACCTGTATTCAGATTTTCTCGTAGATGCCGCACAGGAATGCCCAATAACCTTTTTAAGGCTTCAAAAATCAAAATTATCGGACGGTCGCGTTTTCGAACTTGCTTTACCTTACTTTATGATTTCCTTATGAAATTGTAAAACCCGGCTAATCATAGATGACATATGCCAATCATTCATGATGAATGTCGCGTCTTAAATAGTTAATAAAGTGCTACTATTCACTATTCAAGACGCGACACCAGACTCCACCACAATTAGTTGTCAACTTTAGGGGAGCATTGACGGCGGGAGTAAGGGATTTCTTTTTATCCCATAAAAAAAATTATTTAAAAATTTAACCAATCGACAATGAAACGGTACACATTTTTTTATTACTGCTTTTTCTTTTCCTGCTTCTCCTTGCGTTTTTCTTTAACGGTTTTTGCCGGCTTCTTTTTCAAATCCTTTTTGGTGTCTCTTGACTTTCCCATTTTTTCCTCCTGAGCAAAGCATTGACGTATCAGCCCGGAAATTGCACGGGTTTGGAATGTTCATTTACAGGGCAGCAGGAGCAAAGCTGTTGTGAACCGCTGCAAGCCTTGATTACAATGCAGATAGATTATCATCAACTTTCCCAAATGGCAAATAAAACGATTGTTTTGTGTTTTGGGGTCGCTCATTCACAAGGCATTCATTCCAATATGTTAAGAAGGCACACAGTGTCTTCTTAACATTTTTTTCTCTTTTTCGGCAAATTTGGCATGGATTTTTCTACCGTCCAATGTCACGCCTTTAAGGGATTTGAGGACTTTTTTTGCCACGCTTTTTTCAACATCAAAGAATGAAAACTCTCTTTTGAGTTCGATCCGGCCGAGTTTTTTTGATGATATGCCCGATTTGTCGCAGACCAGGCGGACGATGGCGCCTTCTTTGAGTTTGTCCAGGCGGCCGACATTCATGAAAAATCGCTGGGTATTGCCTGCGAGGCGGTGTTCGGCTTTATCTGCCTTTTTTTGGCGTTTTTTGACTTTCACGTTTATGTCTTCGGCTCCGCGGTAGTAATCGAGAAAGCGGTTGAACTCGGCTGAGACGAATCGACGGATCAATTCTTCCTTACTGAGAGCGGAAAGGGTTTCAAACACCGGGGGAAGGTAATTATCGATTTCTTTTTTGTTGACCTCCGTGGAAACCAGTCGATCCACCATTGCGTAAAGCTGCTTCTCGCAAACGGCGCGGCCGCCGGGGATTTTTTTATACTCGAACCGAATGCCGCTTTTAGATTCCAGTTCTTTGATCCGTCGGACTTCCCGGGTGTTTACCAATACGATGGATACGCCTGATTTACCCGCCCGGGCCGTTCGACCGCTCCGATGGGTGTAACGATCCGGTTCATCGGGGAGATTGTAATTGATGACGTGGGTGATGTCATCCACATCCAGACCCCGTGCGGCCACATCGGTTGCCACCAGCAGTTGGAGCGTCCGTTCCCTGAATTTTTTCATCACCTGGTTCCGTTGCATCTGGGACAGGTCGCCGTGCAGCGGTTCGGCATTGTAACCGTCTTTCATCAGTTTGTCGGCCACCGTCTGGGTTTCTATGCGCGTGCGGCAGAAAATGAGGCCGAAGATATCGGGGATATAGTCGATCATCCGCTTGAGGGCCGCGTACCGATTTTTTTCTTTGACGACATAACAGGCGTGAGAGATGTTTTCAGCGGCTCTGTTGGGCGAGCCGACGGTGATGGTTACCGGACGGGTCATATAGGTGTCGGCGATTTTCGCCGCGGCAGCCGGCATGGTGGCTGAAAAAAGCCAGGTTCGCTTGTCAGCGGGGGTCCGTTCCAGAATGTCGTCGATATCTTCCTGAAACCCCATGTTGAGCATTTCATCGGCTTCATCCAGGACCGCATAGGCCACCCTTGACAATTTGATGGCCTTTCGGTTGATCAGATCCAGCAGTCGGCCGGGGGTGGCCACGATGATCTGAGCACCTTTTTTTATCAGGGTAATCTGGTCCCGAATATCGGCCCCGCCGTAGACGGCGGCAATACGTGCGTTCGGGATGTGTCGCGCAAACAGTTTCAGGTCGCCGGTGATTTGAAGGCAGAGTTCCCGCGTGGGGCAGAGAATCAGCCCCTGGGGGGTTTTTGATTCAAAATCAACCAGTTGGATCAGGGGCAGTCCGTAGGCGGCGGTTTTCCCCGTGCCGGTCTGGGCCAGGCCGATGACATCGGTGTCGCCTGTTAGCATCCGGGGGATGGCCTTTTCCTGAATCTGGGTGGCATGTTCAAATCCGAGTTGGTCAATGGCCCGGATGATTTCGTTTTTTAATCCAAAAGAAGAAAAATTCATAAATGCTTTCCTGTTGGTGGCCGGGTTAAACCGTGGCCGGTCATGTCGCTTAAAAGACACAAAAAGCCGTCTCGGCGCGTTTGCCGGACGGCTTTGTTTCGTTTTCGGTATTGAATCCGGTGATATGGCCAAGCGACATTGCGATATCCGACCGGATTATTTTAACCTAAGTTGAGATGTTCAATATCGTTTGTTTTAAAATTAATCAACCTTTTTTATTTAGTGCCCGAACGAAAACTATGATTTTTCGTTCAGATTAAGGCGGATAAAAATTTTACTGCAGGCATACTCCCTGTATTCCGAGGATTAAAATTTATTATCCAACGCAGATATGGACGAAAAAGACAGTTTCCGTTCAGGTACTATTTAGTCCTTGCAAACCTAATTCTTCCCCGCAATCCGGGATCCTCCAAAGGCGGATAAATCTTCGATGGACCTTCTTTATTTTCCAATCCAAGCAGCACCAAATACACCTGCTGAATCACCCAGTTTATTTTTAATTATCGGTGTTTGAATTTTTCGATGAAATGCGTAATTCCGAACATGTTCGATCCCTTTGGTGTACAGTTCATCAATATTTGAGAGGCCTCCACCAATGACAATCGCATCTGGGTCAAGTATTGATATGAGCCCCCCGACACAGCGTCCAAAATCATCTAAAAACTGCTTTAATGCTTCATTACATTTGGTATCATTATTTCTTGCTCCCTGTACAATTTCATGCATCTTCATACGGATATTATACTTTTTATAAAACGCATTTTCTACGCCGGAGCCGCTAATCTTGGTTTCAACACACCCCAAGTTTCCGCAGTAACATTTATCCCCGATTGGATCGACAGAAAAATGTCCCCATTCTCCTGCAATTCCATGGACTCCTTTGACTACCTTACCGTTGACATAGATTCCGCCACCACATCCTGTCCCCATGATTATCCCAAACACAAAGCTATATCCTCTTGCTACTCCAGAGCGACTTTCCGCCAGGGTAAAGCAATTTGCGTCGTTTTCCATACCGATTTTCCGGACCAGCAATTTTTCAAGATCCTTCTGAAACGGATTTCCGATCAAGCACGTCGTATTTGCATTCTGAACGAGTTGTGTTTCGGTATTTATTGAACCCGGTATACCGACACCGATAGTACAGTTAGCTCCTTGAGGAATTTTATCGATTGTCTCAAGGATGAGCTTATGTACAAATGTAAGGATTTTTTGATAATCATTTTTATCTTCCGTAGGGACTCTTTTTCGATAAGATTCGTTGTCATCCGGATCAAGAATGATTACCTCAGTCTTTGTTCCTCCAATATCTATTCCGATTTTATACTGTTTCATTATGAAACCTTTAATTTTAAAGCGTCCCGGAGTAGCCCATATGTTGCTGTGGTTCGACCCTCATTCTTAAATCAAGATTTGAGCTGATTTTCTCATTCTTCGCTCTGGCCACTGAATAGAAACTTATACCTAATATTAAGTTTAAGTGTATCACCGTCCCCAAAGTTTGCACGCTTTTTCCACAATCAACTTATAATCTTATGTGCGTCCCTCAAATCCATGTGCTAAAACATCTGAAAACTGTTTCCTAAACTTTGTTGCACCACCATTTGCAGGATGTCTGATTTTTATGGATTTTATTCCAAGCTGTTTAAGTACTGAATATGATTTTTCACCAACGGCAATTATATCCTCAATTCCGGCAAACTGTATTAACTGGGTCAAGATGTAAGCGCCGAATTGAAACTCGCTATTGGACGGTGTTCGGTTGGATAGACGCCCTATCTTAAACTTAAAAGGATGCCACGGGAATGCGTTCCATAAAATAAAATCTTTAGGGTTAAAATTTGATTGAATGATATGTCCCCAAACAATTGTTGCAGTTGGTTCTGAAAAACCTAATGGTTTCAAGCTTACTTTGCTTGTCCTGTTTGGCTTAATCTCAGAAAATACATGTTCCGGTAAAATGCCTCTCTTTTTCTGGTCGCCCAAAAGAATTCTCTCGGATGTCATTGGAATACCTGAGAAATGTCCTCCCTGATATCCGATTGCTTCACCAACAAGAAGATATTTTGCTTTCCCGATTCGTTCTTTCATGTATTGAAATATTTGTTGTCTCCGTATTATTGGCCCTTTATCATCAATATCATTTTCTGGATCTGTCTCCCACCATGGATTAAATACATCAGCTCTTTTGGGTGAATACTTTAATGATTCTATAAAGTTGTTTATCATCAGTTGAAATATAGGTTCCGGAGTCAAGAGCAGCCTTGACCCCAAAAAAGAAGAAGTCCGAAAATCATCGTCAATTGGGTCATCTTGTTCTCCTGCTAAACATTATTTATTGAGCCAATCCGATATTTTCTCAAATGTGCCAACCACCCATTCGAAGTTAATTTATTTTGATTACATATATCACATAATGGGCTCACAAAGTCAAAAATGCAAATCCTATGAAGGGATTGCCTTTGATAAATGGGGTCAAAGCCTGAATTGTAGTGGCATCTTATTCACTACAGGCTTTTACACTGTTTCCCACACTTTAATCACTGATCAAGAAAATAAACTAAAATGTTCAAGTTCAAGGCGTCGAGAATTTCGTGGAATGAGGAGTGCTTATCTACGCCTCAGCAAACACGAAATGAAGCGCAACGCAAAAATTGGACTTTTTACGAAGCCGTCAAAAATTGAGATTTTCAGGTTAAATGGTCAAGGAATCCCCTAAGTTCTTCTTTTAATCAAGAATCAACGGGCTGTTGCCCGAACGGAAATCTTTTTGAGCGCTCATTGAAACGTTTTATGTTCATAAATCTTGGCGAAGTGAAAGAAAAGCGATTCCAACTGTTTGAGCCCGAAGGGCGAGTTTTGGAATCGTCTGGAACGAGCCTTAGATTTATCAAAAAATGTTTCAGAGCCAGCGAAAAATGATTTGGGCAACAGCCGGTCAGGTTTTGACCACCCAACTCTTCTTTATCTTAAGAAATTTCTTCATCATACTTTCCCATGTTATAATGTGCTTTAAATGCCCATACCGTAGGTGGGGATACACCGGCCATTTCCGCAATTTGATTTGAGTCTAACCGACCTTCCTTCAATAGCTTTATAACCTGCTCCTTTTGCGCATGAGATGTTTTTTTATTTTTTTGGGGTTTCGTGCTTCGCTTTACATCAGACAACCCCTCTGCGTTGCCACAGGCGCCATTTTCTGCACTCTCTTTGATGACTTCGAGAAAACGATCGCCAAACCTCTCAAGCTTTTTCTCCCCTATACCGGTTACTTTAAGCATCGACGTCCGACTCTGCGGTTTGAGAATGGCCATCTCCTTTAGCGTCTTATCATGGAATACCACATAAGGCGGCAGTTCGAGCTGCCTGGCAATCTCAAGCCGCAGAAGCCGAAGCTTTTCAAAGAGCTGCCTCTCCACTTCATTTTCAAACTCCAAAACCGTTCGGAAAGAAGGCTTGACGGATCTTTTCAACTTAATCGGATGAGGGTCTTTTCGAAGCTGTACCCGCTGCGTTCCTTTGAGAACCGGCCAGCTCTTTTCATTAAGACGGAAACCGGATATCTTCCCCATGTCCACTGTCAGGAGCCCGCCGGCCAAAAGCTGGCGAAACACGGAACGCCATTCTGTTTGGGACAAATCATCTCCGACCCCGAATGTTTTGAGCCGATCATGCCTTAACTGCTGAACTCGCTCAGTGCGGTTTCCGATCAGCACATCCGTCAGGTGTGCCGCACCAAAACGCTGACCGGTGCGGTAAACGCACGACAGGGCCTTCTGGGCTGCTACGGAGCCATCCCATATTTCTATCTCCTGACTGCAGGTATCACAATTACCGCAGGCATCCGGGTATGCCTCTCCAAAATATCCCAGTAGGATCTGGCGTCGACATGCCGGTGATTCACAATAACCGAGTAGCGCCTCCAGTTTCTGCTGCTTAACTCGCTTGAACGCTGCATCACCGTCTGAAGTTTCCAGAAGCCGCCTCATGGCCACGACATCGGCCATGGAATAGATCATCCAGGCATCTGCGGGCTGTCCATCTCTGCCTGATCGCCCGGTTTCCTGGTAGTAAGCCTCCATGCTGGAAGGTAGATCCAGGTGCGCTACGAAGCGAACGTCGGGCTTGTCAATACCCATGCCAAAGGCAATGGTGGCGACGATGACAATATTGTCTTCCCTAAGAAACCGGTGCTGGTGGTTCTGCCGGATCTTTGAATCCATGCCGGCGTGGTATGGCAGTGCGTTCACTCCTTTGTCCTGAAGCCACCGGGCCAT
>CAXMTB010000001.1:31543-76076 GCA_964195835.1 uncultured Nitrospinaceae bacterium
AAATGATCGTTTTGGATAAAGTCGAGCAGCTGTTTCTTACCGTTGGATTTCAGTTTGACCTGGTAGTTAATGTTGGGCCGGTCAAAACTGGAGATAAACAGTGATGCATCTGCCAGATCCAGTTTTTCAACGATGTCCCTGCGTGTTATCGAGTCGGCAGTTGCCGTGAGGGCGATCAGGGGCACAGCCGGAAACCTTCCCATCACTTCTACCAACCTGAGATATTCCGGTCTGAAATCATGGCCCCACTGGGACACGCAGTGAACCTCGTCAATGGCAAATAGGGCAATCGGGATTTTTCCCAAAATATTTTGGAACCGCTCCGCAAAAAACCGTTCAGGAGCGACGTAGAGAATATCACACTGCCCCTTCAATACCGAAGATTCGACCTGCTTGAATTCCTCGATCGAAAGACTGGAGTTTAAAAACGCTGCCCGAACACCGTTTTGTCTCAGCGCTTCAACCTGGTCCTGCATCAAGGCGATCAAGGGTGACACGACCAGGCCGACGCCGTTCAGCATGATCGATGGGATCTGGTAGCATATGGATTTCCCGCTGCCGGTGGGCATCAGCACGAAAGCATCTTGGCCGGCCAGTAGCGTATCGATAACCTCTTGTTGATTTTCCCGAAATGACGGGTAGCCGTAATAGTGGGATAGAACTTGTTGCGCGGTTTTTTCCATGAGCACCTGCCGCCGGTTTAATTGTTTTAGTGTCGGACCACCTCGGTCAACACCTTTTTCCCCTCAGCACTCAATCCCAGGCTTTCGATTTCCCGCGACAACTGGTCTTGGGTGCCATGCTTGCCCGCGTAGCCATTGAGGCGCGCTACGGCGGTGGAGTCCACAAAGTCCTGGTGGTGCGGATAGATACGCGACATCTTATTTTTCAAGTCAGAGTAACGCTTCAGGATATACTTCTGGTGGTAATCTTCGGCCATGGTAAAGGACCGAAGCGGCACTACTTCTGTTTTAACCGTGCGGCCGATTTTCTGCGCCATCGCAGTTTTGGAAGCCATTGCCGCCTGATGCTGCTGCTCGTTGTGGTAGAAGATCGCATTCATGTATTGCCGCGACCAAGATCGCTTGGTCGGCCGGTGGATTTTCCAGAAAATATCCAACAGGCGGGCATAAGTGATGCGCTTGGGGTCATAATCCACCCGCACCGTCTCTGTATGATCACCGATATTGCTATAATTCGGAGCGTCCATCTGACCGCCGGCATATCCCACACGTGTGCGAATCACGCCCTCAATTATCCCGAACCGGGATTCCATTCCCCAGAATCAGCCCAGACCGAAGGAGGCAGTTTCAAAATTAGATGGGACCGTTGCATCGATGGGTGGAATCGCTGGAGATTCGGTTTTATATGCAAGGCTCATAGAACCCTCCTTTATCTTTGAAGCATGGTTTGCCTGCGTTGGCGTCGTTGGAGAGCAGCCCATTAATTGCGACATCACTCCCAATAAAAATAAGCATCGGATGATATTAGTACAGCTTCTTTTCTTCATCTCGATTATCCTCTCTTTTGGATTGAGCCAATCCACAAAATAAAAGGATAAACTGGGATTTTATTTACCATCTCGGGTCTTGTATTTATGGTGATACTCTGAGAAACTATATCATAATATCGGATCGTTAATATGTGAGGTCTCTTGCCAATACTTGGGCAACAAACAATTTAGCAGGCATTCTGATATCTGTAAAGAATTTAGGATTAAAATTTCTGGCATACAAGGTGAATTCAAGTTGCATGTACACCACGAATGACAGCGTGAAAGGCTTCATGTGGCGTCTGATAATTAAGGAATATAGGAAGTTATTGACTTGTTTGTGGACGTCCCGAGATCCCATGAATCTTTGATTTTAAAAGCAGATCCCACTGTGCTTGTTCAGGATAATACCCTGCAAGGCCTTTTTGTTTTCAGAACCAATGCTATCCTATATACATTTTGACTTTAGCGGTCATCTGTCGTAATAGACGGACCGGAAACCCTTTCTGGAGGATACCAAACAATTGGAAAGAAAATGGCACATACTGTTCTGTGATGACCAGATGGCCGGTTGTCCGGTAACGGAATTCATCGAAGCTTGTCGACCCAAACATCAGGTCAAGATCCTTCGGTTTTTATCACTATTAGAAGAACAAGGTCCCGTTTTGCCACGGCCCTATGCCGATCTTTTATACGACGGAATCCACGAGCTTCGCCTCAAGCTTTCCGGTGATCAAATTCGGATTCTGTACTTCTTCTGTTATCAGAAATTTATTGTTCTTTATTATGCCTTTGTTAAGACGTCCAGCCAGGTGCCGGATAAATTCATCCGCAAGGTCATCGCTTACAGGGGCGATTTTTTAGAGCAGGCCTCTCCGGATCAACTGGAGGAGATTGTTGGTGCAGACATTTAGATCCCTAATAAAATCTAAACTTTGTGATGAAGAATTCAAGTGCTTTTTCGATCAGGAATGCAACGTATGTAACTTTACGATCCGCATTTTCGAGAAGATACACCTGGAAAAGATTTCCCTAGACGAATTGGCAAATAAGCTCGGGATCGAAAAACAGGAGATTCAAGAACTGGAGGATGCGGAACATTGCAACCCTCACCTGGTCATCCGCCTTTGCAATTACCTGTCCCTTGAGGCCCCTTCCGACTGCCCCAAAATGAATCCTTAATCCTCTATGAATGGCAAATATATCGGATGAACATGGCGATAAACCCCTCATTTGCGAAACAGATTTGGTCAAAAGCAGGCTAAACAAATCAATTTTTTTAATCCAATTAAATGCTGCGTTTGCCCCTGACATCCTCTTTTAATCAAGGATCAAGGTTTGAGCCCACTACCTTTGCTCCCTGCTTCCCTTTGTCGCTGTCGACGCAGTTGTTGGGCGGTGTTTGGCTTCATCGTGAATCCTGGACTATGGGCGTTGCGCTCCGGTCAAACGGGTTTGTCCTTAATGAGAGCGAAAACAGATGTGGATAGCTGTCCTTCAAGTGTTCCATGTACTTCAGCCACTGCAGGGCCAACTGCCCATATACTCTTTTTACATCACCACTCAGATGCTTATAGTCTTCATCCGGCAAGCCCTGGAGGCTCTCTCGGACCTCAAGCTCCTCGGCCAGATGAAACACGGCCCATAGCACATCTGTGAAAGACTCATGTTCCAGCAGATTTTGATTCTCCAGCAACCTCAAGAGGAAATCCCTCTTCGTCACTAGAAATGCCTTTACGGTATCCCAATCCGGCTTCTCGCTCTCGATGCTATAATCATGTTTCCTCAAACACCCACAGATTCTCCCAAACTTCTGCTCAGCCGATTTCCCCTCAACGACCAACTCCTGCTGTATTCTTTCGATTTGAGGGTCCCACTTGGACAGGATCTCCAGGAGTTTCATCCCGACCTCACTATAAAATACTCCTATGACCATGTTCAGCTTTTCAAGACGTGCCTTCTTCTCCCGTTCCTCAAGCACGCGATGGATAATCAACGTCACCAACAGGACTTCAACAAACACAAAGGCGACATCTCCAATCAGGTAAAGGAATATATGGTGGGGATCTCTAAAGATCAAATAGTGCAAAAAGTAGAAAAGAGCGGATAGCACGAGCAAAGACATTCCCAGCAGGACCTGCCAATTTAATCGTTTCATAATTTCACCTCCGTAATCTACAAATAAGTCCCCGGCATGCCGCCCAACATTAATATTATATACACGTCTATTTAATATCCCTAATTGGAACAAAAAATAGCCTGATTATTATCAACAATAAAATGTAGCGGTATGCTCTTAGAATAGTTTCATTGAAATTAAAGATATATCTTATTTGTGATAGAAATGCAAAAAAAGGGGAGAATCGTCAGAGATTGATTTGTCCTTGAGATATCCGAAAATACAATTTGCTGAAATTTATATCGAGTTTTGATCAATAGCAGTTTTTTTCAACGCACCTTACTCTCATGTCGAGAATTAAAGACAAACATGTAAATGCATATATGGTTGTGAGTTTAGATAGTGTTCATCCATAAATGGTCTTTTTGCCCAATTTCTGCGTTATGCTCTAAAAATAATCCTCGGAATATCAACTATATGCCTGTGGTTATTTTTTTCGCATGCCTTGATCTTGAACAAAAATCCTGATCTATGGATGGACACTGGATAATTCAGGATTTTAATTCTTGTAATATGTTGTTTGGATGTGTTCAGAGGTTTTTTTGAAGGGTCATGAAACATCAAGGATAACACATATCGTGTTACCCTTGATGTTTTATGTTCAGGATTTTTAGCAACAAGAACTTGATGTTGCACAGGCTGAACATCCTTCTTCAAACTCTATTGCACAATCAAATTGAAATCCGGATCTCGTAAAATCAACTTTAATCGGTTCTGCTTCTTTCATAAACTCTTTATCAACAATAAAAGTAAAGCCGTCTATATCGAAAACATCGTCTGTATCTTTTGGCTCATCCAGATCCATGGCAAGGGATGGGAGGCCACATCCCCCTGCATTTAAAAAGATCCGAATGGGCGAAATTTCTCTATCTTTAAAATATTCAGCAATCTTTTCTGTAGCTGATTTTGTAACTTCAAGCATAATATTCTCCTTTCATAAGAAACATCTATATGACTGAATAATTTTAAAACTTATATAAAAATAGTTACAGTTATTTGATCTGTCAATACAGGTATGGGTTGTAAAAAAAAATAAATCATAGAAAACAATGGTGAACTGCTCAGATCATTACTTGATCTGACAAGATGAAGAAGTGAGCTAAAACATCATTTGGCAGGTTGGTTCTAAATGAATCCCCTTCCAATTGAGCCATATCGTTCTTCAAACACAAGACCGCACCCATGACAGCCTCCTTTAATCAAAAATCAATGAACCCGATTCCCTTCAATTTGGGTTCTTGGAACAGCCCTTAATCCTTTACAAAGCAAATCTCACCATATTTTTACAGCCACAGTGTCAGCGCTTCTGGCATGGAGAGTGATGGCATCATTTTGGCAGGCTGCGCGGCATACCCCACAACCGTAACATTGGCGGACGTCTATCTCCACTTTCTTATTCGCCGCGAAATAACGGATTGCTCCGAAATGGCATTGCCGCATGCAATTTCGGCACCCATTGCATGCGTCGAGATCCACCCGTCCGACATACTCGCCTCGAAACATTATCTGGTAGTAGCTGCGTGAATAGGAAATACGATACGCGATGCAATCCTGGTCACAATTACATACCGCACCAATATACGGGGTTTTGAACGTCCAGATGGAGTGAAACAGGCCTGCCCTATCGAGGTTGCGGACCGATTCTATTGCCTCGGAAGATGTGATGACCTCGAGGCTGAAAGAGTCGTCAACTTCAGCAGCCAGCTGTGGGTCTGCCGTCAAAGCGTAGCAGTACCGAGCGTTCTTCTGCCCCGCGGTCACCCGGCGGCATGGACATGACAGTCGAAAAATTCCATCCATCCGGACAAGAATTTGTTCCATATCCTCCAAAGGAACGATCTGCCCGAAGTGATCCCGCTTCTGTGATCGTGTGAGCAAAAGTTTTGCTATATTGCGAAATGGCCCACGGGAGAGCTTCTCCAGCCGGGTTAGGCTTAGGGGAACTCGTTCTTCGAAAGTATTTACGAAATAACTCATATACCCAATGCGGTCCTGCTGGTGGAGTAGCTCCCGTGAGTAGTTTTCCATTGCAAGATACCACTTCTTACCATCACCGTGTTTTACACAGAATTCGCACATATTGAGTTACTCCTTTAAATACAACAACTCCAAGATTTTCCTATCTTATCATAGAATTGTTGCAAGAGGCGGCCTGTATGGCAAATAATGAAAAGATAAAGCGTGGACTGCCTATTAAATTTAACGTTTTTTGGATAATTGGTTTGGGTGAGCTATGATAACCGGATCAATGATAGAGTTTGCAGGTGTTATAAGAGAAAGCCTAAAATATACTTCCCTGCTACGAAAAAGATGCAGACACACAATATTCCTTTGATAATTTTGGCTGGAACGAATTTTTGCGTTCGAGCACCTAAATACATTCCTAAAATCCCACCGGCTCCGAATAATGCGCCCAACAGCCAGTCGGGCGACACTGACATGTCAGGATAAAATTGCGCAAGATATTGATAGAAGATCACCCCTGCCACGGAAGTGATAAACGTTCCCATCAAGGCGGCCCCGGCAACAGTATAGACCGGAAGGCCTATGATAGCTACAAAAAAAGGCGCGACGATAGAGCCACCGCCTATCCCGTAAATTCCTCCTATAATACCAACCAAAAAACAAAGCGTATAAATAATTGGAGGCGAAAACCTAAAGGTCTCGCCATCGTATTCAAATATTACTTGTCTTATTGATGAAGTTTTTACATTTACTAAATGGGATGTAACAGGACCGGATGGTAAACCTTTATTCTTATGCTTACTTTTGGATTTGACTGCATCCATCAAGAGGCGCCAACCAATATACAGCAGAACAAAACTAACAAATATTTTGAAATTTTTAGGATCAGGCAAATATTCGATACGAACCCAGGCACCAATAAAAACTCCCGGTAAAGTGCCAATAATGACGGCCCATGTTAACGGCCAGAGCATTCGACCTTCTTTGATGTAACGATAAACACCGCTTGGGATTGCCACGATGTTGAAAACTTGATTCGTTCCACTCACAGATGGTGTAGTATAACCCAAAAAACTAACCTGAAAAGGCAAAAGGAGAAATGCGCCGGAAACCCCACCCATTGAAGTGAAAAAAGAAACAATAAAAGCCACTATGAAAGGAATAAACGGATTTACTTCAACCCCTGATATCGGAAATAGCATATAACTCCCGGCAGTCATTTTACAAAAAGGGGAAACCCTGTCAAATGGATTTGCCCTTATTCAAAATTGAAGGCTTCCCTAAATGCCGTTATTAACGTCGGTGTATGTTAAAATTATGTATAAATAAATACGGTCGAC
The DNA here is from genome assembly GCA_964195835.1 of uncultured Nitrospinaceae bacterium. GTDB lineage: Bacteria > Desulfobacterota > Desulfobacteria > Desulfobacterales > UBA11574 > UBA11574. The sequence continues at coordinate 38,520 of CAXMTB010000001.1, forward strand.
CGAAGTATAAGATGCACGTACACCAGAGAAGCCATAAAGCCACCTCAAACTCCCTTTTTAAGTTTAACCCTTGGAGGCTCTTAGCCATCACGTGGTTTTTTATATAAATGTTGAAGTTGGGAGGCATTTAATTGCGTTATTACATAAGGATTCCAAACCAGCCCACAACAATCGGTACAACTATTTTTAATTTAGCGGAATGTTATGTCCATTTTTTCCAATAAATGTGAGGTTGTTGAATTTCTGATTGAAATTACCTAATTTCTTTTGAAACACTTCCCTACCGAACGGATGGATGGTTTTAAGATCATTGGTGTCAATAAAGATCTGAAAAAAACCGCTACCATACTTTTTTAGGGTTTCGAGCAATTCAAAGGCGGATGTTCCATCAAAATCGCCCGCTAATTTTAGATGAAGACTATCTCTGGTTTCATAAGAAAATATTTGGAAATCTGATGCCATTTACAACCTCCTTAATGATTGGACCTTTTTACGTTAAAGTTAAATCAAGAACACTGTTTTGAGTCCCAAAGCAGTTCAGACAGGTTTGGTTATTTTTGGGATCTTCTCTCCACTTTCCATCCACCAGAAACTTGTATTCATAGTTTCCGGGGTAGAGCATCACCGTCTTATTCCACATCCCATTTTCATCCTTTTGCATGAGGTGCTTTTCCGAACCCCAGTTGTTAAAACCTCCCATTAAGATGACCTCTTTGGCCTCGGCCGCTTCCAAAGAAAACGTCCATTTTTGCCGTCTAATTTTCTGTTTTGTAGCGTTTAAGGGATATTTACGTGTATGAAATTCGATGACCTTCCTCCTTTGATACCTTGCAAGTATCTATTTTCACTATTAAAGAGATATGATAATGATATCTCAGAAATGATCCCTCCCTTATCCCTGACTTACCTTACCGATATTTAGGCTCTAAACTATTCAGCAGGCATTGTGATATCTAATAGGTTCAATAAAACACAAAACCCCACCTCTAAGAGAAATGGGGTATTAATAGTCAGTCCATGGCAACCTCTCAATCACAGGTTATTTCTTGGATTCTTCTGAACTATCCTCTCGCCAATCAATACCTTTAGTATTTAGCTTTTCGTCCAGGAATTGCAAAATAACACTATTCAAGGAGCGAAACTCGCTTGAAGCTATTTTATCAAGTGCTTTTTTCATACCTTGTGGCATTCTGATATTCACCGCAACTTTCATGCATTAATTAATAATTTTTTTAGCTTTGAATTGCAACTTTTTTCTTGCAATATAAACTAAATGATATATTATGTAAACATATTGTTTGCATTAGGTATTATGCTTTTCCCCCAAAACCACAGTAAAATGAAACACAAAATATCAAACATAGCGCTTGAAGGAACCTGCAACGGTGACGTCGTGGGCGGTTTATTACTGTGGACCGTGGAAAGCCTTCAGGCGCTTCTGTTTTTAATCCCACGGGATAGGCGCGTACGGCTGAAAAGGACTTCCCTGGTCCCTGCCCGTGGATTAACTTCAGGGAGAAAGTGAGGGGCTTATTATGGGAGTAAGGGTCAGACAAAAAGTTAAAGGAAAGGGAAACCCATGGTGGGTGTTCATATCCCATAACGGAAAAAGGACATCTCGGAAGGTGGGGGATAAAAAGGCAGCAGAGGCCGTAGCAAGTACGATACGGGCAAAACTGCAGCTCGGGGAGTTCGGTTTTGAGGATCCAAAGCCGGTTTCTGGCTTCAAGGAGTATGCCGAGAGGTGGATAAAAACAACAGTTCCGGCCACCTGTAAGCATTCAACAGTTAGAGAATATCAAGACGTCCTGAAAAATCACGTTTACGCTGCCTTCGGTAATAATCAGGATATTACAGCCATCACACGCGGAGATATCAAAGAATTTCTGCTTGGAAAGCTCAATGACGGATATGCTGTAAGTACCGTGGCCCATCTTCGTAATTGTTTAAGCGGGATTTTTAATTTAGCGCTCGATCATGAAATTATCCAGGCGAATCCTGCGCAGAGGTTGAGAAAAAATTTCCTCAAGGCAAAAGATCAAAAAAAGGACATAAATCCCTTAACATCTAATGAGTTGATTATTTTGTTAGATGCTTTCAGCACGCATTTTCCGGACCATTACACATTGACCTTGCTGTTGGCAAGAACAGGCGTTCGCATCAGTGAGGCATTTGCTCTAAAGTGGGGGGATATTGATTATCATGGCCGGTTTGTTGAGGTGAATCGGTCTTATGTCAGAGGCAGGATCTCGACACCCAAGAGCGGTAAGTCGAGACGCGTTGACATGAGCCGACAACTTGCCGCAGCCTTGAAAGACCATGAGCTTGCAAGTAAGAAAAAAGGGCTCTCTTTAGGTTTTGGAGATAAGCCGGAATACATTTTTACAAATCGAGTCGGGGGGCTTATGGATCAGGGGGGATGGAGAAGCCGGGTCTTTAAAAAAGTGCTCCAGAAAGCCGGTTTGAGGGAAATCAGAATACACGATTTGAGACACACTTACGCGACATTGAGGATCTCGAAAGGTGACAACATTGCTGATGTTTCAAATCAGCTCGGACATCACTCGGTGAAATTCACAATGGATGTTTATTATCACTGGTTTCCGGGAAAGAAAAAGTTTGAAGTGGATGCACTTGACGATCCCTCCTTTACGCACCCATCTGCACCCTATGTGCACCCAAAAGTAGACAAGGGTTTAACCGCAAATGGCTAATCCCTTGATATCACTGGTACGCCCGACTGGGTTCGAACCAGCGACTTTCAGCTCCGGAGGCTGACGCTCTATCCACTGAGCTACGGGCGCAATATTTGCTGAGGCCTTAAATATACCGACAAATAGTTCATCGGCGTGAGTATGTCAAGCGTGACGATGTTTTCTTATTGTAGGGACAGGATGATTCACTTTCGTCTTCGCAAAGCGCTTTTCGGCAAAAGACTCAAAAATCACTCACTGGTAGGTTTTGGAATGGCTTTTAACAGATCGGTTCGTTTTTCAAACAATTCTTTGGCTTCGCCGACCACGTAAAGAGATCCTGCAATGCAGATGACATCTTTTGGTGAAGCGTTTTCAATGGCATGTATTATGGCTTTGTCGACATCCGGAATGACATGAATGTCTGAAATCATCTTTTGGGCGATAGGGTAAAGTTTTTCCGGTGCTAGAGCCCGATCAATTTTGGGGCGGGTTAATATGACTTTCCGGCAAAGGGGGAGAAGGTCTTTTAGTATGGCTTTATACGGCTTATCATCCAATATGCCGATGAGCAACGTTATATTGCGATCAGAGAGATTTTCTGAAAGATATCTTGCCAGATGACGGGCGGCAATGAAATTATGGGCACCGTCCAGCAATATCAGAGGCGATGAAGAGACAATTTCCAGCCTTCCCGGCCATCTGTTTTGTTCCAATCCATCCTTGATGTTTTTTAAGGTAAGGTTGAGATTGTTTTTGATTAGCAGCTCACATGCAGCAAGAACCAGTGCTGCATTATTGATCTGATGTTTGCCGATTAATCCGGTTTGGATGTGTCGCCATACATGATCCATCCCAAAATAATTAAATGTTGTGTTTCTGTTACGTCGAATTCGAAAAGCATCTCTAAAACGATAGAAAGGCGCTGACTCTGATTTGGCTATGGATGTTAACGCTGAAATGGCATTTTTTTGAGTGACACCGGTGACAACAGGAGTTCCTTTCTTGATAATACCCCCTTTTTCACGGGTGATCTCAGAGATGGTGTTGCCCAGATACAGTTTATGTTCAAGGGATATATTGGTTATGATGGTCAGAGCGGGTGTTATAATGTTGGTTGCGTCGAGCCGCCCCCCCATTCCGGTTTCAACGACAGCCCATTCAACATTGTGTCGGCCGAATTCATAAAACGCCATTGCAGTTGTAAACTCAAAAAAAGTGGGTTCTCGAGAGCCGTGGTGTGCGCTTTTTACAGCCTTATAAGCGGCAACTATGTTTTCATCAGAAACAGGGTGATTGTTTATACAAATCCTTTCATTAAATCTGACCAGATGAGGGGAGGTATAAAGACCGACCTTATATCCTGCTTTGTGAAGAATTGTGGATAGAGCGGAAGCGATGGATCCTTTTCCGTTGGTTCCGGCCACATGAATCGTGTTGAAATTATTCTGGGGATTTCCCACGCCTTTGAGAATATTTCCTATGATGTCCAGGCCTAGAATAATGCCATATCTTCTAAGGCTGTATAGGGATTTTAGGCAGCTTTTGTAAGACTTTTTTGTTGACATTTTTACAGAAAAAACCCGGCAAAATGAATACATTTGCCGGGTTTTGAAATCTTTTTAGGGGTTTACCGTTATCTTTTTCGGTATTTATTTCTGGAAGCCGCTATTCTTTGTCTTCTCAAGGCTTCACGCTGTTTGCGACGTCGATATTCACTCGGCTTTTCATAGGCTTTTTTCATCTTTAATCGTTTAAAAAGGCCGTCATTCTGAACCTTTTTTTTCAGAATGCGCATCGCCTTTTCAAGGTCATTATCAAAAACCTTGACCTCAATATCCTTCAAATTTTTCGCCCCCCTTTTTTTCCATCAACAGCTCATTAAGATTTCCGATGGTTATTTTAATATTTGGTAAATCTAGTCTTCTATCGAAAAACAAATTTATTGGCAAGCAAAAATATTTTATCGCGTGTCTTTTTTTAAAAAAGTGCTCTCAGCAAAAGAAAACCGCGTTTTTGCTTTTGAGTATTACTGTTTTGCTGTTTATGGCAAGTTTTAAAAAAAATGTGTCCGTGCTAAAAATTAGCTCACGGACACATTGCGATATTTGCGTTCAATAGGCGTTTATCTATAAATTTGAGTTTATATAGATTTACAGCTTGGAAACAAGTTCAGCAGTAACGTCCTTTACGCTGGGTTTGCCGTCCAGGGTAATATATTTCATTGCCCCTTGTTGGGCGGCAAGGTCTCTGAAATAATAGGCTGACGCAAGGGTTCCATCCTCAGTATTATAGTAAATGGCGTGACGCTTGCCAATGGCATCTTCATCTTGGTCGTCATCTCTGGTCTTTAAATCACCGCCACAAACACGGCACTTATCTCCGTCGGGCTTGATAACGTCAATATAGATGTTGTTGGGATGGTTATTGTCGTTTACACAGAGCCGACGTCCCATGATCCTGTTTTTTGCAATTTCCTTATCCAGAAGTATTTCAACGACAATATCAAGCGACATATCGGCTGCTTTGAGTGCTTCATCGAGTTTTATCGCCTGATTCTTATTCCTCGGGAATCCGTCAAGAAGCCATCCAACTTTACAATCATCCTGTTTCAGACGGTCGAGGATCATCGGGATAGTAATTTCATCCGGAACCAGATCGCCGCGATCGATATATTCCTTGGCTTTTGCACCCAATTCGGTCCCTTTGCCGATGTTATCACGGAAAATCGCGCCGGATTCAATGTGGGGTGTATTGTATTGATCTTTTAAAATCGATCCCTGGGTTCCCTTACCACTGCCGTTCGGTCCAAAAAACAAAATGTTCATGCTGCACTCCTTTCATAATAAGTTTTAAGATCAATAATCTATATATGTTTCATCAATATCGTTATTCTCGGCTTTACTATATAAATAGAGAAATATTGTCAAGGGTTGGTACATAAAAATTAGAGATCTATCCCTCATTCCTTAGGAAATCTTTTATCAGTTCCAGAGCTTCGGACCGATTTTTAATGGTCTTTGTTAATTTCGCGTCATCCACAAGATCAAGAATTTTTCTAAATAAAGGTGAGGGCGTAAGTCCTAAAACATGAATTAGATCGCGTCCGGTTATCAATGGCGGTTCATCGCTTAACGGTTTATAATTATAAAAATATTCGAAAATAATCTTTTTGAGAAAGGATTTAAAGGCTTTGTTTTTTTGATTTATTACATTTTGTTTTGCCTTTGTATCCGCGATGGCTGCCAGAAGGAGGGCAGGGGTATATCCGCCACATTTTTTATAAAATCGTGTGATACCCTTTTGAGTTAATGTCTTTTTTTCATAAGCTGTAAAAAGAGACAGCGGTTTCATGTGGTTTCGGATAATACCATCAATAAACTGTCTTTCATAATTAGAAAATCTAAGTCTTTGGCTGATTTTTTGAGCCATATCGGCACTTTTTCGAGCATGACCATAAAAATGGCATTTACCGCTGCTGTCCAGAGTTTTCATCAGGGGTTTTCCAATGTCGTGTAAAAGGATCGAACATTTGATAAGCGCCGGTTTGTTTTTATCGATGTATTGATGGATTTTGGTGGAAGTATCAGGCAGAATTTTCCCGGGATCATTAAGTATGGTTTCAAGATGACCATAAGCTCGCATTGTATGTTCAAATACATCAAAATGGTGATAATCGTTCTGAAAACAACCTTTTAGACGCTCAAGATCGGGGAAGATGGAGGTTAAAAGTCCGCTAATTGCCATTTGGGAAAGATAAAGATAAGATGTTGATGTGCCGAGCATTGTGAAAAGTTCCATCCGAATCCGTTCACCCGGGACGTTTTTTAACAATTTTGTATTGGATTTTATTGCCGTTGCTGTTTTGGCTTCGATTTCGAAATTTAGGCAAGCGCCAATTCTGTAGGCCCGTATCAACCGTACCGGATCTTTTTTGAAAATTTCCTTTGAAACCATCCGTACCTTTTTGTCGGCAAGATCCTGAAGGCCGCCAAGGCAGTCAACAATTCCTTCTGAATATAGGTCGTAAGCAATGGCGTTGATGGTAAAATCTCTTTGGTTGAGGTTGTCTTCTATGGAAGTGCCATTCAAAGAAGTGATGTCGAAAATAATGTCGCCCGATATCACCCTGATAATCATTCGGCCGGGCTTTCCAAGCCTAACAAGATGTCCGTCTGATTTGGCAATTAATTTGTTTGCAAATTGTTCTGGATTTCCGGTGACAGCGATGTCATAGTCGGTGGGGGTTCGACCGAGAAGCAGATCTCTGACTGAACCGCCAATAATGTACGTACCTTTAAGTCGGGGTAAGATATTTTTATTGAATTGAATCATTTATTTTATTTTTCTTTACTTGATTTTCTTTATCTCATGTTTATTATCATTAATTTTCAGTTAGTGTCCATCCAGAAATGAGGATTTTTGTTCAATATCAAGGCATGCGAAAAAAATAACCACAGGCATATGTTAAATATTCCGAGGATTATTTTTTGAGCATAACGCAGAGATTGGGCAAAAAGACCATTTATGAATGGACACTTATGTCTATCCGGATACATTATGAACAAAACAAAAAGAAAGGTTTTAAAAGTCGCCGTTACTGGCGGGGCGGGTTCCGGTAAAACATCTGTATGCAACCGATTGAAAGAACTTGGCGTTAAAGTTATAAGTGCTGATGAAATGGCCAGGGAAGCTGTTGCTCCGGGTTCGGAAGCATTAACAAAGATCATCCGTTTTTTTGGTGAAAAAGTCGTGTTGCCCGATGGGACGTTAAATCGTAAAATACTGCGGCGAATGATCACTGATGATGATGACGCCCGGCTTACTTTGGAACGATTTCTGCACAATGAAATAACAAACCTTATTCAAAAAAATGTGGTTTGTGCGGAAAAAGAGGGTTGCCGCATGGTGGTAATCGAAGTTCCCCTTCTTTTTGAACTGGATATGAAAGATAGGTTCGACCGGGTTGTCGTTGTAATTGCCGACAAGGAATTAAGGGTTAAGCGTCTAATGGAACGTGATCAAACATCACGTGAATCGGCTGAGAACCTTATAAATGTTCAGATGCCGGATGAAGAGAAGGTTGGCCGCGCTGATTATGTCGTGTGGAATGAAGGTTCAATGGAGAATCTGTTAGAGTCCGTTGATGTTTTATTCAAAAATCTTACCAAAATCACAAAAAGATAAAAAGCTCTTGACATGAAATGAATCATGATATAATCAACTTTTTAAAGAATATAGACATACCTGTTGGATCCCGCCATTTGGAGAGAATACCATATTCTTCAATCTTATTTCACTGAAAACTCATATTCTTCCATTAAAGCCAATATGGATCCATTGAAAATCAGTTTGAAAATCAGTTAGTGCTAATCATCCTGTATGTTAATCAAGAGAATAATGGAGTTGGCGGAATAATGGTTTTAGTTAAATAAAAAAACCATGCTGGATAATACACATATAATTTGACCCGGCAAGAGGCATAAAATTCATATTTAAACCTAAATTGAGCGATTATTTGCTCGATCTGCACTGATTTCATGCGCATCAAGAATTCATGTAAATCCTCGACATATTTACGGATATGCCCGTCGAAGATCCCAATGTTTTTTCGGTTTGGTTTTCAAAAATCTTTATGCATTTTGATCTCAGGACATCTCTTTGCAAAAAATCGTTCAACTTAGGTTAAAGTTTCGCATATTATGATTTGATAAAAGAGACTGTAATTTTAAACGAAATATATAATCGGAATATATAATGGGAGGGATAATTTTTCAATGAACATCGTTGAGCTTAAAGAAAAGAAGATCAAAGAGCTGAATCTTTTGGCAAAAGAGTTCAAAATTGACGGGGCTGCCGGAATGAGAAAGCAGGACCTTATTTTTGCCCTGTTACAGGCAGAGATCGAGAAAACCGGTTTGATATTCGGAGAAGGCACACTCGAAATACTTCCGGATGGATTCGGGTTCTTACGGGCGCCCAACTATAATTATTTACCAGGACCGGATGATATTTATGTATCACCATCTCAAATACGTCGATTTAATTTGCGAACCGGGGATACTGTATCAGGACAGATTCGCCAGCCAAAGGAGACGGAAAGATATTTCGCCCTTTTAAAGGTTGAGGCGGTCAACTATGAAGATCCTGAGGTGGCCAGGGAAAAAATACTTTTTGACAACCTGACACCGCTTTATCCGGACAGGAAAATAATGCTTGAATCCGATTCTGATAATTATTCCGTGAGAATCATGGACCTTTTGACGCCTATTGGTTTTGGTCAGAGGGGTTTGATTGTTTCACCGCCCAGATCCGGCAAGACAATGCTCTTGCAGTCCATTGCCAACAGTATCAGTGTCAATCATAAGGATATTGTTTTATTTGTACTCCTTATTGATGAGCGGCCGGAAGAGGTTACGGATATGCAACGATCCGTCGATGGTGAAGTGATCAGTTCAACCTTTGATGAGCCTGCTGAAAGACATGTTCAGGTTGCGGAAATGGTTATTGAAAAGGCCAAGCGCCTTGTTGAACATAAAAAGGACGTTGTTATTCTGTTGGATAGTGTAACAAGGCTAGCCCGGGCCTATAACTCTGTTATTCCTCCCAGCGGGAAAATCCTTTCCGGAGGTGTTGATTCAAACGCCCTTCAGCGCCCAAAACGTTTTTTCGGGGCTGCCAGAAATATCGAAGAGGGTGGAAGCCTTACCATCATGGCAACTGCTCTGGTCGACACCGGAAGTCGTATGGATGAGGTTATTTTTGAAGAGTTCAAAGGGACCGGCAATATGGAGATTCAACTCGATCGAAGACTTGCCGACAAACGGGTATTTCCTGCCATAGATATCAAGAAATCGGGTACACGAAAAGAAGAGCTTCTCTTATCTAAGGAAACACTGAACCGTGTATGGATTCTAAGGAAGTTGCTTTCTTCATTAAATCCTGTTGACAGTTTAGAATTTTTACTTGATAAAATGAATGGAACCAAAGATAATAAAATGTTTCTAGATTCAATGAACACTTAGCCCGGACAAGTTGGAACCAAAAAATTTGCCACAAAGGCACGAAGACACAAAGGATATATTTATTATTTTTTCTTGCTTTGTGCCTTGGTGCCTTAGTGGCAGAATGGAAGAAGTTTTGCCGCTAAAAACACAGAATTCACAACTAAGGTACTAAAAAAGAGGAGGTTTAAAATATATGAAAACGGACATTCATCCTGAGTACGCAGAAACAAGCATACGGTGTGCTTGTGGAAATGTGCTGGACGTGGGATCGACAAAATCGGATATACGTGTAGAGATCTGTTCGAAATGCCATCCTTTTTTTACCGGCAAACAGAAACTTGTGGACACTGCAGGTCGAATTGAGCGTTTCCGCAAGAAATATGAAAAATTTCAGAATCAATAGACAGCCCATTCACCAAATTTTGCTAAACTCTCTTATTGAGATAAAAAAGGTGATGGGCGGTTTATTTTTGGAGGTGGTTAGCAGCCTGCTACACTGTATTGGTGTTGCTGAAAATAAAGGGCAGCGAAACTTGAGTTATTGTTTGAATGAGTCAGAAACGGAACAATGATTGATAGATTGACAGGTGTTGAAGATCGATTTTTGGAGGTTGAAAAGCTTTTAAGCGATCCCGATATCATCCAGGATCGGGAGGCATATCAAAAATATAGCCGGGAGCATGCTGATCTTAATAAAATTGTAACGGTCTATAGAAAGTACAAGCAGACCTTGATAGAACTTGATCAAAGCATGGAATTATTAAAGGACAAAGACCCGGATATAAAAGAGATGGCCCGGGATGAAGTCGAAGCCCTGACGCTTAACAAAGACAACCTCGAATATGATATCAAAAAACTACTTTTACCCAAAGATCCCTATGATGACAAGAATGTTATCATTGAAATACGGGCCGGTACCGGTGGTGAAGAGGCCGGGCTGTTTGTCAGCGATCTGTTTAGAATGTATAATAAGTATGCAGAATTCAAGAACTGGAAAGTAGAAGTTTTGAACCATCATCCAACCGGCATTGGTGGCTTAAAGGAAGTCATCGCCATGATCCATGGCAAAGGAGCATACAGCTGCTTAAAATACGAAAGCGGCATACATCGTGTTCAGCGTGTTCCGGAAACCGAAACACAGGGACGGATACACACTTCTGCGGTTACCGTTGCAGTTTTACCCGAAGCTGAAGATGTGGAAATTCATATTGATCCCGGCGAGATCAAAGTTGATGTATTTCGATCCACCGGCCCGGGCGGCCAGAGTGTGAACACAACCGATTCAGCCGTACGTATTACCCATCTGCCGACAGGTATCGTTGTTACATGTCAGGATGAAAAATCGCAGCTGAAAAATAAAAACAAGGGAATGAAAGTCCTTCGTGCCCGCATTCTTGATCGTGTGACGAGAGAGCAGAATGAACAAAGGTCTCAAGAGCGAAAGAGCCAGATTGGAGATGGAGATAGAAGCGGAAGGATAAGAACGTATAATTTCCCACAGGGAAGAGTTACCGATCACAGAATCGGGCTTACCCTGTATAAACTGGAGAATATCTTGCAGGGTGAAATCAATGAAATCATAGAATCGCTTATAACGTATTATCAAACCCAGGCATTACAGAATGCAGAACCAGCCGACGTCCACTGATCCTGAGTGGACGATAATAAAACTCCTCAGGTGGACCACATCTTATTTCGAATCCCGCGATATAGACGGCCCAAGAATTGAAGCCGAAATACTTCTTGCCCATGTGTTGCAATTGCAAAGAATAGATTTGTATTTGCGATACGATGAACCGCTTTCCAGCAATGAGTTGTCGCGGTTCAAGGATTTAATAAAGAGACGTATTAACAGAGAACCGGTTGCATACATCGTGGGGAGCAAGGAATTCTGGTCTATGGATTTTATTGTTACAAAAGACGTTTTGATTCCAAGACCCGAGACGGAGTTTCTGGTTGAGACTGCCATAAATCTTTTGCCGCAAGATTCAGCCTTTAATCCGATTTTGACCCCAAAGCGTATACTCGAGCTTGGCACAGGCTCCGGGGCGGTGGTTTTAGCCCTTGCATCCATGAGACCCTGCCACCTTTTTTTTGCGTCTGATCGAATGACAGCCGCTGTCAGGCTGGCCAAGAAAAATGCAAAGCATCATGGTTTTGAAAGTAGGGTCAGTTTTATTTGTGCAGGTTGGTTTGAATCTTTTAAGGACAAAAGGCCTGTATTTGATATGATTGTTTCAAATCCACCGTATATTCCAAGCCGGGTTATTGGAAAACTTCAGCCTGAAATTGTCAAGCATGAACCGATTTCGGCTATAGACGGGGGCGAGGATGGGCTTTTTTGTTTAAGACATATTATTAACAACGCTCATCTCTATCTTCAACGAAAGGGACACCTTTTACTGGAAATCGGCCATGATCAAAGAAATGATGTTCGGAAAATTGTCGATCAATGTGCAAAATATGAAAATGTCATATATACAAAAGATTACAGTGGATATGATCGTGTCGTCCAAATGCGGAAAAAATAATAAAAATCTGTTGCGAATCAATTTTTAATTTGTTAAAAATATCAGTTTAATTAATTCGCACGCCCTTGGACCTGTTTCCCGGTGCCCCGTTTTGTGGGGTCGGAAACAGGGTTGATATGGGCGGGGGGAAAAACCATTTAATAAAGGGAGAAAATTATGTCTTACATTACGATGAAAGAGCTTCTTGAGGCAGGAGTACATTTTGGTCATCAAACAAGGCGCTGGAACCCCAAGATGAAATCTTATATTTTCGGGGCCAGGAACGGCATCTATATTATTGATCTTCAGAAAACTGTTCGAATGTTCAGGAAAGTCTATGATTTTGTCGTTGATACAGTTGCGAACGGCAAACCGCTACTTTTTGTGGGAACCAAAAAACAGGCACGTGATTCGATCTATGAAGAAGCGAACCGATGCGAAATGTTTTACATTCACAACAGATGGCTGGGCGGAATGCTGACAAATTTTCAGACCATTAGAAAAAGTATAGACCGTCTCAACTATCTTAATACAATTGTGAACGACGAATCAATCAACCTTTTTCCCAAAAAAGAACGGCTGAAACTAGAAAAAGAACGTATCAAACTCGATAATAATCTTGGCGGAATCCGAACCATGAATGGTCTTCCGGGGGCCATTTTTGTTGTTGATCCCAAGAATGAGGCCATTGCCGTGCGTGAAGGAAGACGTCTGGGAATACCGATTATCGCCATTGTGGATACAAATTGTAATCCGGATGAGATTGATTATATCATACCTGGGAATGATGACGCCATTCGAGCCATTCGGCTTATTACCTCCAGAATCGCTGATGCGTGTATTAAGGGGAAAGATCGTCTGGAAGAACAACGGCAGGCTGAAGCCGATAAAGATGTGGAAGAAGTATCTGCGGTGGCAGCCGTAAGCGCCGAGCTAAAACCGGGGGAAAGGAAGGTTATTTCAGACGGTACAGACGGTCCTGTTATAGAGATCATAAAGAAGACAACACCTTCAACTCGAAAAGACACCGAGGTCAAAGAACATTCTGAAGACGAAAAACTACAAGAGGATGTAGAAACAGAAAAACCAGGAGAATAAAGATGTCAACAATTAGTGCGAAGATGGTTATGCAGCTCCGCGAAAAGACCGGTGCCGGAATTATGGATTGTAAAGGAGCGCTTACAGAGTGTAATGGTGATATGGATAAGGCAATTGATTTTTTAAGAAAAAAAGGCCTGGCAACTGCTGCAAAACGAGCTGACAGGGCCATGACAGAAGGAATCGTAGAGTCTTATATCCATACGGACAGTAAACTTGGGGTGCTGGTTGAAGTGAATTGCGAAACCGATTTTGTTGCCAAGAATGACGATTTTAAAGCGTTCGCCAAAAATATTGCGATGCATATTGCAGCGACCAATCCAGTTGGAATACGGCCTGAAGACGTTTCGGAAGAGATCATTAACAAGGAAAAAGAGATTTATCGTGGGCAGGTCCTGGAAATGGGTAAGCCTGAAAAAATTGCGGACAAGATTGTGGAAGGTAAATTGAAAAAATATTTCAAAGAGAACTGCTTAATGGATCAGGACTATGTTCGTAATCCCGAAATGACCATCGCAGATCTTTTAAATGAAATGATCGCAATAATTGGTGAGAATATTTCAATAAAACGTTTTGCAAGATTCAAGATTGGGGAGTCTTAGCCTTTGACGACACAACGATTTGAAAGGATTCTATTAAAGCTGAGCGGAGAAGCTCTCATGGGCGATCAGGGTTTTGGAATAAGCCCTGATATGATACAGTATGTGGCCGAGGAGATCCGTTCTGTATTTGATTTGGGGGTTCAGATCGCCATCGTTGTCGGCGGCGGGAATATTTTTAGGGGGATTGCCGCATCTTCATATGGTATGGATCGGGTTTCTGCCGACAGAATGGGTATGTTGGCCACGGTAATTAACAGCTTGGCTTTGCAGGATGCTCTGGAAAAAAGAGGGATGATGACCCGTGTTCAGACCGCTATTTCCATGCATGAAGTGGCTGAGCCCTTTATTGTTCGAAGGGCTATTCGACATCTGGAAAAAGGACGGGTGGTGATATTTGCCGCTGGTACAGGAAATCCCTACTTTACAACTGATACTGCTGCGGTACTTAGGGCGCAGGAGATACACGCTGAGATTCTTTTGAAGGCCACAAAGGTTGACGGCCTCTACGATTCCGATCCACTTGTTAAAAAGGATGCTAAATTCATAAGAGAAATCAGCTATATGGAAGTTATTGAAAGGCAACTCCATGTGATGGATATGACTGCGATTTCTCTGGCAATGGATAACCATCTCCCCCTTGTCATTTTCAATCTTGCAAACAAGGGCAATATTAAAAAAGTGGTATGTGGGAAAGTCATCGGAACACAGATAAATCATTAAACGTCTCGGAAATTTTATAACTTGATGAACATATAGGATAATCTTTGCGGCTTGAACGCTTGTTTCGAATATGGAATGATGGAATGTTGGAAGGTTGGTTTTTAAAAGGGTATTATCCATTTTTAATTTGATCCACAACATAAATTCTACCATTAACCCAACATTGCATTATTCCATCATTCCATCATTCCAATTGGGGCGAAGCCCCTATCTTGAGGAAAAGTCAATGATTGAATCCATGTATCAGGAAACCAAAGAGAGTATGCAAAAGTCGATAGACGCACTTAAGAATGAATTTAATAAAGTAAGAACAGGACGTGCTTCCCTTTCGATTTTTGATGACATCCGGGTTGATTATTATGGCACACTAACGCCTTTAAACCAGATGGCATCTCTTTCCACCCCCGAAAACCGCTTGATTACAATTCAACCCTGGGACGTATCCGTTATCAAAGATGTCGAAAAGGCGATATTGAAATCCGATCTTGGTTTAACGCCTTCTAATGACGGTAAAATAATACGGATCTCCATTCCGCCGCTTACCGAAGAGAGAAGAAAACAGCTTGTCAAGGTTATATATAAAAAGAGCGAAGAATATAAGGTCTCTGTGCGGAATGTCAGACGTGATGCCAACGATCTGTTGAAAAGCTTGAAAAAAGATGGCGAAATTTCTGAAGATGATGCTTTCAAGGCCCAGGACCAGGTTCAGAAAATAACTGATGAGCACATCAAACTTGTCGATGACGTCTGTAAAGACAAAGAGAAAGAGATCCTTGAATTCTAACACATCTTCCTCTATTCATACAGATCTTGACCCCCAAAACCTACCCTTCCATGTTGCCATTATTATGGATGGTAACGGCCGGTGGGCCAAAAAACGTCTTTTAAATCGAATTAAAGGTCATGAAAAAGGTTCTGAAACTGTTCGTGCCATTGTTCGTGCCTGCCGTGAAATTGGAATTCGCATTTTAACGTTGTATGCTTTTTCCACTGAAAACTGGCAACGTCCTCAAATCGAGATCTCTGCCTTGATGACCCTCCTTAAAAAATTCCTGATATCCGAGCGAAAAGAGATGCTGGACAACAATATTCGGCTGAATACCATTGGACAGACGGAGCGATTGCCGGAAAATGTTCGGCAAGAACTGCAAAAGAGCATGATGTTAACACGGAAAAATGATGGCTTGATCCTTAATTTGGCGCTAAGCTATGGTGGGCGGGCTGAAATTGTGAAGGCTGTTAAGGAGATTGCAATAAAGGCCATAGATGGTCGTATCGATCCTGATTCAATAACACAAGATCTCATTTCCAAACATCTGTATACTGCTGAAATGTCGGATCCGGATCTTTTGATCAGAACCAGCGGAGAGATGCGAATCAGCAATTTTCTGTTATGGCAGCTCGCCTATACAGAGATTTGTGTTACAGATACCTTGTGGCCGGATTTTGGGAAAGATGAGTTTATACGAATTCTTAAAAACTACCAGCAGCGTGAAAGAAGATTCGGTAAAGTCGGACCTTAACGGTGAAACTGCCTAAGTGCATGTATTCTTAAATACGGTAACGTATTTATATCTTGCTCTATTCATTCTATGCATGCAAAAGTTTAAAGTGCCTGAAGTTAATGAATTCTATCATTTTTTAAATTGGCTTCGCCGTAGGCGGATTCCGCATCAACTATAAATTTGCAATTTAATCACATGCATTTAAAGCGATGGATTACCTCCCTTGTGGCCATCCCTTTTCTGGTTGTATTGATCAGCATCGGGGGGACATTGTGGCTTGCTGTTGTGATCAATGTCATATGTATTATGGCGCTGTGGGAATATTTTCGCATTGTACTGAATAAAGATCAAAAAATTACGGCGATAAGCTTTCAGATCTTAGCTCTTTTTACAGGATCGGCCGTTCTCTGGGCCGCATATTTTCATTCCTTGAACATTGTATTAGACATTATTGTTTTAAACGTCGTTATTTCCACCCTGATTTCTCTGCACAAATTCAAGTCTGATTCATCTGTTTGGGAAATTGTTTTTAAACAGGTCGTCGGCATTATCTATATTCCACTTTTTTTATCGTATATTGTTCTTATTCGAAACACAGACAACGGAGTGCTCTGGATATTTTTGCTGTTTATCGTGGTGTTCATGGGGGATACAGGTGCATACTATTTGGGATCTTATTTCGGGCAGCACAAACTTTGTCCAGCTGTGAGTCCCAATAAAACCATTGAGGGGGCTCTGGGCGGGCTTGCTGCAAGCCTGGGTTCGGGTGCTTTGATTAAAACCTTTTTTTTGCCATTGTTGCCATGGGGCTTGAGCCTTCTGTTTTTCCTTTCCATCGGCATTGCAGGCCAGGTGGGAGATTTGTTTGAGTCTCAAATAAAGCGGGTTGCCAATATAAAAGATTCAGGGGCAATACTGCCGGGTCACGGCGGTGTCCTTGATAGGATTGATGCGTTGTTGTTTGCTGCTCCGGTGGCGTACATTTTTAAAGAATATTTACTGACATGAAAAACCTTTCCATAATTGGCTCAACGGGATCCATCGGCTGTAATACCCTTAAAATTGTAGAAATGTTTCCCGATCGGTTTGCTGTTAAGGCACTTGCCGCCAAAAACAATATTCCTGTACTGGCCAGGCAGATTGAGCGATTTTGTCCGGAAATTGCCGTGGTTTTTGATGAAGCTACAGCCGTTGAATTAAAAGGTATGCTTCCGGCTGGAACCGGTGTTGAAATATTGTTCGGTGAAAATGGCTACAAAGCTGCGGCTGCGCATGAATCTGTGGATCTGGTTGTTGTAGCGGTGGTTGGAGCGGCAGGTCTGATGCCGACGCTTTCGGCCATAGCAGCAGGTAAAAACATTGCGCTGGCGAACAAAGAAACCCTTGTAATGGCCGGTGATATTGTCATTGAGCAGGCAGAATTAAATAATATAACGATACTTCCCATAGATAGTGAACACAGTGCAATTTTTCAATGTATTGAGGGAAATCGAAGAGAGGATATTGATAAGATCATCCTCACCGCTTCAGGCGGTCCGTTTTTAAACCTGCCGGAAAAGGAATTTAACAAAATTAAACCCAAAGATGCTTTAAATCATCCCAATTGGAATATGGGGAAAAAGATCAGCGTCGATTCAGCAACCTTGATGAACAAAGGGCTTGAGGTCATAGAGGCCAAATGCCTTTTCGATGTTTCTCAGGAGATGATTGAAGTTGTGATACACCCGCAAAGCGTGATTCACTCCATGGTCTCCTTTAAAGATGGAACAGTGATGGCCCAGCTCGGAATTCCTGACATGAAAGGGCCTATTGCATATGCAATAACCTATCCTGAACGTCTGGCATTGAGACAGCCGACACCAGACTTTGTGAGTATCGGGAAACTTACTTTTGAAAAACCTGACAAAAAAAAGTTCCCATGTCTTGCACTGGCGTACGTCGCCTGTGAAACCGGAAGGACCCTTCCGGCTGTTTTAAATGCTGCAAACGAAGTGGCTGTAGCGGCCTTTTTAGAGAACAGCATTTCCTTTATAAAAATACCTGAAGTCATAGAAAAAACAATGGAACATCATGCGGTTGTCACCGATCCGACCTTAAGCGATATTCTTGAGGCTGACCGGTGGGCCAGAAAACAGGCTGAAGATCTTATAAAGGCTTTGAAATAAAGGAACATTGCAAAAACAGTATTACCCTAATTGAGAATAAAAAAATTAGGATACAGGGCATCATTGACTTTCGGTCAATCGGAGTAATACTTTACTAACTTTGCTATTTTGTGATAGGCTAATATTTTAAAACATTGCCGCTTCAGGTATGATTAAATTTTTGCTGAAAGAACTTGAATCAAATAGGAAATAGTAAACAGTAAATAGGAAATAAGAGGCAGAGGGCTGAGGTCGGAGTTCAGAGGACGGAAGATTAGAAGGTGAGAAGATAAGAAGGTAAGAAGGTTGGAGACAAATCAATCAACAATCATAAATCATAAATCCAAAAGCGAAGCGACGCCTTCAATCATCAATCGTTTGTACCTGAAGCTCCTTTAATAAACTTGACAATCGCTGAATTTAGGACTTAATAAGCTGTTATTCAATAGTGTCCATCCATAAATGAGGATTTTAGTTTAAGATCAAGGCATGCGAGAAAAATAACCACAGGCATATAATTAATATTCCGAGGATTATTTTTCGAGCATAACGCAGAGATTAGGCTAAAAGACCATTTATGGATGGACACTTGGAGTATAGAGAGAAATTATGAGCGTTAGTATATTTTCATTGATTATCGTTTTAGGTGTGCTGATATTTTTTCATGAACTGGGACATTTCCTTGTGGCAAGGTTGCTGGGTGTCGGGGTGGAGAAATTTTCTCTGGGTTTTGGACCCAAATTGGTCGGAAAAACGATCGGCATTACGGAATACCGGATTTCAGCCATACCCCTTGGAGGATACGTAAAGATGGTGGGAGAATCGCCGGACAGCGAATTAGATCCCTCGGATATACCCGTCTCTTTTACGCACAAACATGTCTTTAAGCGGATTTTGATCGTTGCGGCCGGTCCCCTTTTTAATATTTTGCTGGCGCTGATCATATTTTTCGGTATTTTTCAAATCTCCGGCCTTTTAATATTAAAACCCGGCATCGGAGAGGTAAATGAAGGCACGCCTGCTTACATGGCGGGGTTGAAAAAGGATGATCTCGTCGTATCTATCGATGGCGTTGACATTTCA
The DNA here is from genome assembly GCA_964195835.1 of uncultured Nitrospinaceae bacterium. Classification (GTDB taxonomy): domain Bacteria; phylum Desulfobacterota; class Desulfobacteria; order Desulfobacterales; family UBA11574; genus UBA11574. The sequence continues at coordinate 57,882 of CAXMTB010000001.1, forward strand.
AGCTGGGAAGATATGGCCAATGCAATTATGGCAAGCAAAGGTAAAGCGCTCGCGATATCCGTGCTTCGCGGTGATACGATCCTCACCAAAGACGTTGCGCCGGAAGTGAAAAAATTTAAAGATATATTTAACGAAGATGTGGATCGTTATGTCATCGGCATTACAGCTTCAGGCGAGGTATTTCGAAAAAATCTGAACTTTTTTCAGGCCTTTTCAGAGAGTTTCATCCAGACCTATGAAATCACCGCCCTGACCATAAAAGGGATCGTAAAGCTCTTTCAGGGGACTGTTTCGCCAAAAACACTGGGCGGTCCTATAATGATCGCACAGATGGCGGGACAGCAGGCCAAAGAAGGGGTGGTCAATTTAATTTTTTTTATTGCCCTGATCAGCATAAATCTTGCCATATTAAATTTTCTTCCCATACCGGTTTTGGACGGCGGCCACCTACTTTTCTTTTTTATTGAGGCCGTCAAAGGCAGCCCGGTAAGTGTAAAGATACGTGAAATTTCACAGCAGGCAGGGATATTTGTACTGATACTGTTGATGATCTATGTATTCTACAATGATATTGCACGGGTATTTTTAAGTTAATGCCATATAGACTTGAAATTGCACTGAGACCAGAGTTGTTTGATGCCGAAGGCGACGGGATTCGCCGGAAAGCAAATAATTATTTTGGGATTAAAATTGACCGGGTTCGCAGCATCCAGGTGGTTACGATTGATGCGAATCTTTCGAAGGACCAGCTTCCGACCATTCAAACAGACATTTTTACCAATCCTGTCACACAATTCTCTTCTTATGACCCCCTTGATATCGAATTTGACTGGACCATATGGGTAGGCTTTCGGCCGGGTGTCAGAGACAATCCGGGAAGCACCGCTATTGAGGCAGTGGAAGATATTCTGAATATTAAATTCGATCCGGACGAAGCGATCTACACCTCTAAACGTTATTGTCTAAAAGGAAAAGGACTGTCTTTTGAAAACATAAATACCATCGCCGGTGAACTTCTGGCCAATGACATTATCCAGCAATGGAAGATTTTCCCCGCCCAAAAATGGGATCCTGCAACCGGAACCGGCATTATCCTTCCGAAAGTTATCCTCGACCATACGCCCAGGGTGACATCGATTCCCGTTCCCAGCGATTCTTATCTTCAACGGATCAGCGACGATCGAGGTCTCGCGTTGAACCCTGCTGATATTCCCTTTATAAGGTCTTATTTCTTGGGCAAAACGGTTCAGACCGCACGAACATTGAAAGGGCTTTCAGATCCTACGGATATTGAACTTGAATACATATCCCAGGCCAGGAGTGATCATTGTAACCACAATACGTTCAGGGGGCTGTTTCGGTACCGGGACCTTGAAACCGGTGATACGGATACAGTGGACAATCTTTTTAAGACATGCATCGAGGTGCCCACACTGACGCTGCAGAAAAAAAAGTCGTGGGTGATATCGGTGCTGTGGGATAATGCAGGTGTCGGGCGTTTTGACAACGATCATTACTACGTCATTACAGGAGAAACCCACAATTCCCCATCCAACATGGAAGCATACGGCGGCGCCATTACCGGTATTGTAGGGGTTTATCGTGACCCCTTAGGGACCGGCAAGGGGGCCAAGCTGGTGATGGGGGGGTTTGGTTTTTGTGTGGGGCATAGGGATTATAACGGTCCCCTTCGTCCGCACCTTCATCCAAGGCGGCTTTTGGATGGTGTTATAGAAGGCGTTCGTGACGGCGGAAACAAAAGCGGGATTCCCACAACCTTCGGCCAGGTACTTTTTCACCACGGTTACTTGGGGAAATGCCTGGTTTTTGTGACGGCGGTGGGGATTATGCCGGCCCAGGTCAAAGATAACCCATCGGAAAAAAAGAAAACATCGCCGGGAGACCTGGTCATTATGTGCGGCGGAAGGGTCGGCAAGGACGGCATTCACGGGGTCACTGCATCATCAGAGACATTTTCGGAACACACCCCGGCAGGTCATGTTCAAATCGGTGATCCTTACACCCAGAAAAAAATGCATGATTTTCTTTTGGATGCACGGGATGAAGGGTTGATACAGTTTGTTACGGACAACGGCGGTGGCGGGCTTTCCTCATCAGTGGGAGAATCGGCCCGGTTCAGTAACGGATGCGAGATTCAACTTGAAAAAGTGCCATTGAAATATGAGGGGCTTGATCAGTGGGAAATTTGGGTTTCCGAATCCCAGGAACGGATGACCGTTGCAGTAAAACCGGAACATCTCGAACGATTTATGGCACTTTCGAAAATGCATGCCGTTGAGAGTACGGTTATCGGGAAATACACGAATTCCGGCAAACTTCATATCACCTACAACGACGTAACATGTGCCTACATCGATATGGATTTGATGACGTCGGGTTTTCCCCAGTGGGAGTTTGATGCCCAATGGATGCCGCCGGAAAGACGCGGACTGTTTGAACCGGTTTTAAAAGCACCCGACAACTATCAAGCGTTGCTGTTGGATATGCTTTCACGTCCCAACATCTGTTCCAAGGAGTGGATCATTCGACAGTATGATCACGAAGTTCAGGGAACAAGTGTCATTAAGCCCATGGTGGGCGCAGAACGTGATGTTAACAGTGATGCGGCGGTCATAAGACCCGTGCTTGACACCCGGCATGGCCTTGCTTTTGCCCAGGCGCTGCTACCGTCTTATTCAGCCATAGACACCTATCATATGACCAGTTGCACCATTGACGAGGCGGTACGCAGATTGATTGCCGTTGGTGCGGATTTTGACCAAATTGGCGGGGTGGATAATTTCTGCTGGCCAAGTATTCAATTTCACCCTCAGGATAATCCGGATGGAAAATTGAAAGCTGCAAAACTCGTGAGATCATGTCGGGCGTTACGTGATATCTGCCTTGCCTATGAAATACCGCTCCTATCGGGAAAAGACAGTATGTATGTTGACGGACATCTCCAGGGAAATTACGGAGAAACCCACAAGGTTTCGGCTCTCGAGACCCTTCAATTTTCGGCCACGTCAATTGTCAAGGATATAGAAAAATGCATTACCATGGACAGTAAGATGGCCGGTGATCTCGTTTATATCCTGGGTATGACCCGTAATGAGCTTGGAGGATCTGAATACTACGAGCATTTCGGGTATGTGGGTCTGAATGTGCCAAAGGTTCTTCCTAAAGCGTTCGTTGCCTTATACAGGGCATTGGGACATGTCATTGACAAAGAAATAGTGGCGTCTGCCCACGGCATCTATCGTGGTGGGCTGGGGATACATCTCGCGTTGGTTGCCATGGGGGGAAATCTTGGCATGGCGATTGATCTTGGTGTTGTTCCCGCAGATCAGATTGACCGTAATGATGTTGTTTTGTTTTCAGAATCCCCTGGCCGCTTTATTGTCACCATCGACCCTGATAAAAAAGAGGTGTTTGAAGAGAATCTTAAAGGGCTTGATTTTGCCTGCATCGGAACGGTGACCCAAGGGAATCATTTTGTGATTAAAGGGAATGACGGCCAAATCCTGGTGGATGTTTCTGTGGATGATCTTAAAGCTTTTTGGAAGAAACCTTTCGGAGAATTGATATGAGCCTGGTTAAAGCCCTCGTTCTTACCGGATACGGCCTGAATTGCGATCATGAGACAGCATATGCTCTGGAACTTTCCGGTGCTGTTGCACATCGTTTCCATATCAATTCTCTTATCCAAGGCGCCGTCAACTTAATGGATTTCCAGATTATGGTATTTGGGGGGGGATTCAGCTGGGGGGACGACCACGGTGCAGGGGTCATCCAGGCGGTTCGAATGAAAACCAATCTGGGAGATAAAATTCTGGAATTTATCGATGCCGGAAATCTTGTTCTCGGTATTTGTAATGGATTCCAGACTCTTGTCAATCTGGGGCTTTTACCGGGATTTGACCACGACTACACAAAACGATCCGTGGCCCTGACATTTAATGATTGTGGAAATTTCAGAGACCAATGGGTAACATTGAAAGTCGTTTCCACATCTCCCTGCATATTCACCACGGGTTTGGACACGCTGGAACTTCCCGTAAGACACGGTGAGGGCAAATTTTACGCCAATGAAACCTTCATGCGCCGTTTGATGGATGAAAATCAAGTGGTGCTTCAATATGCTATGCCCGACGGCAGACCTGCGGATTTAAAATTTCCTTTCAACCCCAACGGGTCTATACAAGACATTGCCGGGATCTGTGATCCCAGCGGCCGAATCTTCGGCCTTATGCCGCATCCCGAGGCCTTTAATCACTGGACAAACCACCCGAATTGGCCGCGCATCAAAGAAACGAAAAAGCGCCGGAAAGACAACACCGCATCCGTCATTACGCCCGGCATCCGATTGTTACAAAATGCAGTGGCGTATATTCGCAATAAATAATCACTAAAGTTACACACCCTATGAACACGTACAAGAGAGGAGCGAAAATCGATTAAATAAATTAATAGCACTATTAAAAATTTTAATAGTATTTTTTGATAATCCCACCGTACAGCCAAAACTCAAATTTTCAGTTCCGACATTTTAAATATCACTGCCCAGCGACTGAGCATTCTAAAATAAATAATTAAATCAGATAAATAAAATTAGTTAAATGTTTTTAACAAATGGTGTGCCTAAAATTCATTTAACAAATGAAGTGTTTTGGCACAAAAATTGAGTAATCCAAAATCACAGGAAATAAAAAAATGCAGAAAAGATCAGGATTCACACTGATACAGCTGACCATTGTTATTGCTCTATTGGCCATATTGACTGCTGCGGGTTTACCCAATTTTTTGAGCTGGCTACCGAAATATCGATTGAAAAGTGCGGCGCGTGATCTTTATTCAAATCTGCAACTGGCAAAAATGTCGGCCATTAAAGCCAATAAGAATTGCAGGGTTAAATATTACAAAAACCCGGATCGATACACGGTTGATCTCTTAAACAAAACCATGAGACTTTCAGATTACAGAAGCGGAATCACATTTCGGGGCCCGAATAACCAAACATTTGCCGTGTCCACCATAACGTTTAATTCCAGAGGGAGCAGCAATTCGGGCTATGCGTATCTGGCTAATTCGGGAAAAACCGCGTATTATCGCGTGGGACCGCTGACGTCCGGTGCGATTAAATTACAAAAATGGGACGGGGGAACTTCATGGAAATGAAGCGCAAACAAAAACATATTTCATTGATAATCTGATCAGCCCCCCCGCCACCGGAGATCAGTATCAAACGATTATTTACACCGTGGTCGTTGAAGGTATTATTTTTTATCTGTTATTATAACGCAGATTTCGCACCCCAATATTGCTAATGATTTTGCCTTAAAGAATTTTCCGTACGTGTTCACGGGGAAACACACCCCGTGAAATGGATTCGTAAAGTCTTTTCCCTCTATGATATGAAAACCATACGAAAAGAGATGATTTTGCTGTTAGGCAATAAAGAGATGGATGCCAGGGAAATCTCTTCAGCCGTGGGTGTTGGAGAAAAAGAGGTTTATACGCATCTTTCTCATATTGCCCGTTCTGTAAAACATCAAAGAAAAAAACTGATCATTAAACCATCCGTGTGCCTGGGGTGTGGATACGTCTTTGAAAAACGAAAACGTTTCACACGTCCCAGCCGCTGTCCGATTTGCAAAAGCGAACACATCCGGAGCCCAATGTACCGAATTGGTTAGCTTAGTGTCCATCCACAAATGGTCTTTTTGCCCAATCTCTGCGTTATGCTCAAAAAATAATCCTCGGAATATCAATTATATGCCTCCGGTTATTTTTCTCGCATGCCCCTCCGGGGCGTAGGCTCTACGGGCCAGAGGCTTGATCTTTAACAAAAATCCTCATTTATGGATGGACACTATTTTAAACATTCGTGTCGATTTAGAGACTTAGTAAAAGCCTCTGTCCTGGATGAATGACAGACGCTTCGGTCAGCTCGTTCAGAAGTCGTATCTTTTCAACCGGCAGATCATACCGGTGACTGATGCTGAACAGTGTTTCACCGGATGTGACTGTGTGATATGGTTTCTGTGCAATTTTTGGGGAAACTTTTGCAGGTATGGAATTTTCAAACCCTTAATTTGAGGAAATATATTTTGGAAATTTAAAGCCATTGGTGTTTCGCTTTCTCTGTGAATTAAATGAGGGTTCAGGGTGTTTTTATTTGTTAAAGCGCTTCATGGATAATGCTTTTTTTCAAATTCTTGACAGGTTAAACCCTGTCTATTTCCATTGCCATTTGGTCTTTGTATATTTGATAATACTTAAAAACCTTTTTGATATAGGAGTGGGTGGCTTTGAAAGGGGGAACACCATTATAATTTCTAACATTTCTACTTCCTGCATTGTATGCTGCCAGGGCCAGTTTGACATCTCCGTTAAATCTGTTCACCATCTGTTTAAAGTATTGGACGCCACCCGTTATGTTTTGATGCGGGTTGAAAATATCTTCCACACCCAGTGCCTGGGCGGTTCCGGGCATCAGCTGCATAAGGCCTTTTGCACCCTTTTTGGAAACTGCCCTGGTGTTGTATCCGGATTCTGCCATAATGATGGCTTTTATAAGGGCTGGATCAATCTGATGTTGACTGGCTGCTTGGATGATAAACATGTGGTATAAATGTTCCGCTTTTCTACCGCTGACAGATGGCGGACGTTGTTCCGTTTGGGACGCGGGATGCGTCTTGGATAAAATCTGGGGATTTATGACCATTTGATTATTGCCATTAGAGACAAGAGCTACACCCAGAATCATTACAGCAATAAACAGGGAACGTACAAGTTCTACGGCCAATATTTGAATGATTAATTTTTTATTCATTGCAGATTTCATTTTAACAAGATTAAAATTGTTCAGTAACTTTTCGGTCAACTTATGGTCTTATTGCTTGCAAAAACCATGCGCAATCAAACAGCAAAAATAATAAATACAGTATAATCAAATAGATAAACCTTAAATGTGGTGATGGCAACCCTGGAAATTTAAAGCAGAAAAAATGGTATTATGAGGCAAATTACATAAAATTTGTGTAAAGTTTTACATGTACCAAACCGGTGCAATATCGGGTGGAGGCATGGGGGGTATGACGTTTTGAATGCTGTAGCGGTATTTCGCCTTCCACCAGAGGGCGTGAACGCTTTATATCCTTGTTTTTCATTGGCATGACTGGCTTTGAAGCATATGGAAGGCTTCTTAACTAGTCAACTCCTTTGTTTTAAAGACATTTTTAAATTTTTGCCAGATTACACATTAAAGCGGAATTCTATGATATCGCCATCCCGAACCTCGTAAGTTTTACATCGTAGGAAATTACCTCTGCACGGATAAACCCTTTTTGCATATCGGTATGGATGACGCCTGCCGCGTCAATGGCCGGGGTCTTTCTTTTAACGGTCCATGCTTTTACCTCATCTTTTCCCAAAGTAAAAAAAGAGATAAGCCCAAGAAGTTCATATGACCGTTGGATCACCCTGTCCATGGCAGATGCCGTAATATTGAATTCAGACAAAAACTCCTCGGCTTCTTCAGCAGACATTTGGGCAAGCTCTTGTTCGAGTTTACCCCTTATCACCATGCAATTTTCCTGGGTCGTCAAGTCTGTGATATCAGGAACACCGTCGTCATCATCTTCGTTGTTAAACAGAACCAGCATCGGTTTTGCCGATAGAAAGGCATAACCTCCAAGAAGATGAGCTGACGCAAGGTCCGGGATCTTTCTTAATGGCATTTCGTTTTCAAGATTTTTAAGACATTGGTTTAAAAGCGAGAGTTCCTCTGGATCAGCCTTTTTACCTCGTTTTTGGTCAAGTCCCACATGTTCCAGTTTTTTTTCAATCACCATGAGATCGGTGAAAATCAGATCCTGGTCTATTTCTTGAAAATCTTGATATGGTGCCGGTTTTTCAAAGCCGTATCCACCGAAATTACGCACCACGTGAATCAGGGCGTCGCAATCCCTGACCTGGCCCCAGATTTTCTGATCTATTTTTTGTCGCAAAGTGTCCGGTAGAAAGTATTCAACCTGAGCATAAACTTTCTTTTTGGGTTTATACATTTCACCAAGAACATCCAAGCGTTTGTCTGGAACACGGATGGTGCCGATTCGGTTTTCACCCTTACGAACTTCAGGTAAAATATTTTGGGTTAATGCTTCAAATATCGTCGATTTTCCGGATCTGGAAAGACCGATAATTCCGAGTTTCATTTTATATTATGCCTCTTTATTTTGTTCAGGCACAACTTATTTAAAGTTATAGTGCTTCTTCACCGGTACTTTAATATCCCAGATACATGACAATCCTTTTGGAAATGTAACAAAATCCCCTTTTTCGAATTCCACTTGATCTCCATCTTCTGTTTCCACAACAACCTTGCCCTCAAGCAGAAAACATTCTTCAGTGCTGTCATAGTGCCAATCAAATCGCGAAATTTCTTTTTCCCATATTGGCCAGGATAAAACACCTTTTGCCTCAAGATCTTTATCTGTGGGTTTCTTGATATCGATTTTCATATTTTGTTCCTTTTAAAAGTCATCAAAACATTCGGGGGAAGTGAAAAAACAACTTGTCATTATTGCATGACAGCGTCGTATTGTCGTTGGCCGATCCGCAATCGAAAAACCAGTTGCATCTTTTTAATAAAGAGTATAGTGAAGCCCAGATTTTATGTCAAGCAGACCCTCTGACCCGGCAGCAAGCGCCAATGATTGGCCTTGACATGCGCCGATGGTTTGCACATGATTAACGTTTTAAAAAGTTATTTAAATTTGTATGTTTATATTCACTGATATTGGCTGATATTGCAAATCACGGAATTGTTCTGTTGGATGGGTTGCGGCAAGAGCGATGCGTGTTACAGATCATGGCATCAACTGATCTATCAAAAGCCAATAATTTTTTGAAAACACATGGAAAAATTATATAATAGATCCTATTTTTTTGATCAGGGTCTTCATTTTGAATGCCAACGGTGTGGTGTATGCTGTACCGGAGATCCGGGGATAATCTATGTCGATAAAGATGAAGTTCCGCGTATCGCCGAATACCTTTCTGTCGAGGTTTCACTTTTCATCGAAAAATATCTCTATCCGTTTAGAGCCGGGTATAGTATTAAAGAACATTCAGATGGCCGGTGTTTTTTTTATGATAACGGGTGTTCCATTTATCCCGTGCGTCCCGATCAGTGCAAAACCTATCCGTTCTGGTTTGAGAATCTACGTTCTGTAAAAAAATGGAGACGTTTGTCCAGGGAATGCCCGGGGATCGGCTGCGGCCCATTATATTCAAAAGAAAAGATTCTGAAAATTGTTCAGTCAACAATGGGTGCTGTAGTGAAAAGCTTTTTTGAGACAACAAAAAATATCAGTTGAATATATGATTCGATGTGGCGAAATCAAAGTGCGGGGTTTTCATATTGATATTTTTTCTCATGTTAACAATGCGCGTTATCTGGAGTTCATGGAAGAGGCAAGATGGGTAGTCATAGATAAATATATCGACCTTAAGAGGATGCAGGCAAAGTCAATCATCTTTGTTGTCGTCAATATCAATATTAACTATCGAAGACCTGCATCTATGGGTGATATACTTGAACTGTACCTCGGTCTTGCTAAGATTGGCGGCAAAAGCGCGGTATTTTATCAGGAGATCCGGTTCAAAGGAACAGATACCGTTGTGGCAGATGCTCAGGTGACTTTTGTGTTTGCTGATAAGAATACGGGCAAGGCTGTCAAAATTGATGATGAGATAAAGAGGTTGATCGGAAAAATTAAAATCTAAACCCAAAAAGCAATCCAAATCGTCAATTATACCCACCCACACCAACCCAAGGGGTTGAATCTCTCCATTTTTATCTTATCTTAAAGTCATAAATTAAAACGTATTCAATCATCTCTGGAGTTTGTCTATGTCATTTGTTTCGGTCCCAGGATTAAAGGGCAAAGTCTATGTCCCTGAAAAACCGCAGGAAAGTCTTAAAAAGCATCCTTGCAGGGAGTGTTATTTTTGTCAGTTTTGCAGTGACGATCGGTGCAGGGTTTGCATAGGTCCTAAAAAATGTAAGTGCAAGACATCTTTCCAGAAATAAATGCCTTCTTTAGGTATGTTTCAATGCCCTTATAAGCGCAGCTTTATGAAATTCGCCGGCCAGATGCACTGGACTTTTGCCGGAGATCGGATCCCAGGCTGATGGATCTGCCACACAAAAATATTGAACATCGAGGCCGATGCGAACGGTTGCTTCTTCCACCGGAAGACCTTTAACGCGCTGTGCGGCCTCCCAGGTCGCTTTGCAAGGAGCCCCGCGCACTACCTGGATGCGATCAATGCGTCCGTTGGAAACCTTCACGACAAATTCCGGCATTCCAAACATTTTTCCGTAATCACCCAGACAAACCTGCCGGGAGAGACCGCATCATGTGGGAGGCGTCAGAGCGCCCTTGACCCGAAACTTTTTCCCGGAAGCCACGACCGGGATATTTTTATCACGGCAAACAACTGCAAGATCATAGGAAAGATCCGGGTGTTTTAAATAATCCAGAACCAGATCCGCTTGAAAATTTCGAGGAATGTATTGTGTTGTATCGTCGATAATTGTGGGCAGAGAATCGTTGATAGATATAATATCCAAGGAAAAACGGTTGTCTCCGTAACGCCGAATACCTGCTATTTTTTTTTCACCACTACCGTTTTGTTGAAAAACTAAAATTTTTTGGGTTTCGGCAGCCTGCTTTTGAGGTCGTGTTTTAATTTTAATATTGTCTGTGCATTCAAAATTTTTTTTCATAATATATCCTTAATATTCAATTCGAGTTGTTCGAGCTTTTTTCCAAATATGGTCTCTTGCTCTTCAAGGGCGATGGTGGATTGTTCAAGTTTATCAAAGAGGTTGTCGATGGCTGACCGGCAGTTATGGATGGAAAGAGAGAGCACACCGATCTTTTCGCCATCACCGGCCTGTGAGGCCGTCAATAAATCAGCATTGAGTTCATTTAACTCATTTTCGTGTTTTTCGATACTGTTTTCAATACTCAAAATCCGTTGTTCAAGAGGTTTAAGGGCTCTGGATCGTTCAGCAACAAACTTGGAACGTATACGCCTTTTCCCTTTTTTGGTCAACTTTAAGTTCGATTCTTTATTAGGGTCATCGCCATTGAAGTAAACTTCCGAAGCCTCTGCTTCATCCGACCATCCATCTTTTTCCAGAAACCGCTGATAGCTCCCTTCGAAGACATCAACACTGTGGTTTTGAAATACGATAAGACGTTCGGCAAGTGCGTGCAAGAACATTTCATTATGCGTAACCATAATGACGGTACCCTCAAAACTGTCGATGGCGGCAAGCATCGCGTCACACGATTCCATATCCAGATGATTGGTGGGTTCGTCGAGAAGCAAAAGATTCAACGGTGTCAAGAGAAGTTTGCCCAAGATCACCCTGCTTTTTTCTCCACCGGAAAGAACGCCGATTTTTTTTAACGCACTGTCGCCTTCAAACATCATTGCACCGCATATATTTCTTGCCTGCTGGCGGTCGACATCCGGGTGCGAAAAGAGAATTTCTTCCTCTATGGTTTTTGATTCATCCAGGTTTTTTACATTGCTCTGTTCAAAATATCCTTGTTTAACCGCCGGGTGAAGGGCGATTTCACCATTCTGGGATTTGAGGGCCCCTGACATAAGCTTTAACAGTGTCGTTTTACCTTTACCGTTTTTTCCGACAACACAGATACGTTCCCGTGCCTTTGCTGAGAAATTAAAGTTTCTGATCAGCGGTTTTTGGGGGTCATATGAAAAGGAAACATTTCGAACATTCATCACATGCTTTTGAGGAAACGGGCTGCCCCTAAAAGAAAAGTCAAGTGTCTTTAGTCTTTCCAGCTTTTCTTTTTTCCCCATCCTGGACAGTGTCTTAATACGCGACTGAACCATATTCGCCAGCCTTGCCTTGGCTCTGAACCTGCTGACAAACAGTTTTATCTCCTTACGGCGGCGTTCGTCGTTGAGACGGGTCTTTTCGTAAACCTCTTCGTCTTGGGCAAGTTGCGCATAATACTTTTCGGTATTTCCGGCCAGCTTTCTGATCTTTCGGCGATGGATACCGAGGGTGTGTGTGGTGACTTTATCCATAAAGCTTCTGTCGTGGGTGATAAGCATCAATTCACGAGGCCAACGGATCAGAAAACGTTCAACCCATCGGATGGAAGTGATGTCAAGATAATTGGTCGGCTCATCCAAAAGCAAAAGATCGGGCTCAGAGACGAGCACTTTTGCAAGATTCAGGCGGACCTGAAATCCTCCTGAAAATTCGTCTGGATGTCGTTTAAAGTCCTCTTTGGAAAATCCGAGGCCTGAGAGTATCTCTTCAACTTTCCAGTGCTGGTCTTTTTCGTCTTCACGAAGCCCGGTCATGCCCTCTCCAAGTACTGTATCTTTTGTGAATTCGAGCTCCTGGCGAACGTAACCGATACGGTAATACTTGGGAATTATTATTATTCCTGAATCTGGAGATATTTTGCCGGTTATGAGCCGAAAAAGAGTTGTTTTTCCGTGTCCGTTGCGACCAAGGAGACCCATTTTTTCTTTAGGATTCAGCTTAAAGCTTACACTGTCAAAGAGCACTTCACGATTATAACTTTTTGTAAGATTTTCAACATTGATCATTTTTTATTCTGCTATCCGTTTTCTTTTTTCATTAAGTTGAAGTGGACGAAAGGATGAATCATATTGAAATGGTTAATCATATTCCCCACTGGAAGTCAACTTCCTTGGCTTTTGTCAGTGGCATCTCAATGGCTGGAAGTGAATTTGGCTAGCTCTGCTCACAATTGGAATGTTGGAATACTGGAAATGTGGAATAATGGGATAAAGGAATTTTATCAATTTAAAAAGCTTATTTATTTTTCTTTTCCAACATTCCAACATTCCATTATTCCAATACTCCGCTATTTCATAAGATTCGAAAGAGCATGTTGTCAATAATCTAATTGATTAGAACAAGTTATAAAAATTCCGACACGTTGAATTATAACCCCCCATAATTTCTTGACAAAAAAAAGTTGAAAAAGTAGTTTTATCCAATTCCGATGTCCACCGCGAAGATATTACCTCAATTGAGCGAAAGTCGAGGATGCCCCAGATTCCCCCGATAACGGGATCTTCGTTTCACTACGAAAAGCATCAAGGGTGAAGAGCGCCAGGAAAAACTAATATGCTGAAACGTTTGATAAATTTACAAATATTTCCTTATATCGGGCTTTTTATCGTAAAGATCATATCATCAACTTACAGGATCAGAATTATTAATCCCGAGATTGAAAGAGATATTCTGAAAAGAGGGCACATTCCGATTTATGCTTCATGGCATCAGAGATTTTTTTCAGGGATAACCTTTTTCGCAAGCCGAAAGCCCATTTCAATCATGATCAGCCAGAGCAAAGATGGAGAGCTAATTTCCAGAATTGTGAACGTCCTGGGATATTATCCGGTGAGAGGTTCTTCATCAAAGAGGGGGCGTCAAGCATTGGGGGAAATTCAAAAACTGGTTCAAGAAGGATACAAGGTCGGTCATATTGTCGACGGTCCCAGAGGTCCTCTTGGCATTGTTAAACCCGGGTTGCTTCTCATTGCCCGGGCTTCGGGAATGCCCATTGTCCCCGTCATTACCTCTGCTGAGAAAAAATGGGTGTTTAACAGTTGGGACAGGTTTATGGTTCCAAAGCCTTTTTCTCGTGTGATCATTCGGTTTTCGGATGAAATTCGCATTCCAAAAACCCTGCAACATTCAGATTTTGAAGAGAAACGGCTTTTCATTGAAAACACTTTAAAGGATCTGTATGTTGAAACGGATTCCATATGGACAAATCAGGAGGAGATTGATCGATTATTCAACACCTAACCCGGACAAGTCGGAACCAAAAATATTTGCCACAAAGGCACTAAGACACAAAGGATATATTTATTATTCTTTCTTTGAGCCTTGGTGCCTTAGCGGCAAAATGGAAAAAGTTTTGTCAAAAAAAGCACGAAATTCAATTTTAAGTATTTAATCCGGATAAATCGAAAATTCGAAACAATATCAAAAACAGGTGTTTTGCAAAGGTCTCGCTAAGATTGCCCGTAATAGTAGTTATGGTTTCTGGACGAATATGGGAAATTCGATAGTTCTTTAAGGTTTAAACATCCGGGCTCAACGCACGGGGTCGTTTTACCATGGATGGTTTCCCATTGAATGACTTTGGCCTTGATATATATGCCCAGCAGTTTTGCGATTCTATTGACTTCATTTACAAACTGCTCGTTGTTATGGCTGGTTTCACCTATCCATCCCCCGGTCTGGTGAACCCTTTGGTGAATCATTTCATGCAAAAGAACATCACTGACCTTTCTTTTATTTAAATGGCGAGGCTCCCAATTGAGATAGATTTTTGGATAGACGGGACGCATTAAAGTTTTATGTAAAACGATACGATTTTTATCTGGAGAATAATATCCAAGACTCCTGTCCTGAGGTGTCGACCCCCAAATGATCTCACCGACGATGTTTTCTCCATAAAAAAAAGTATCGTTCAACTTTTTCCACTCATCAAAAACCCATGCGCCAAAATTCCCAAAAGCCTTTATAGCTTCAATTTTCAATTCTGCAAAAGTCGACATGAAAACGTCATCTCTACTCAAGAATAAAGTCGGTGATGTATGGGTTTTCTTCCATCTCCCTGCCGATGGTGGATGACGGAGTCTCTCCATAATCATGTCCCGGCCAGACTATGGTTTGTTTCGGAAGCACGATCAGTTTTTTCTCGATAGATTTAATAAGCGTATTCAGTGAGCCGCCGATTAAATCAGTTCTTCCTGCTGCGCCGACAAAAAGGGTGTCGCCGGTAAAGAGATTTTCACCCACCAGATAGCAGACAGAGCCCGGCGTATGTCCTGGTGTGTGGATAACTTCAATGTTGAGCGTTCCCATTTCAAGTTTGTCTCCGTCTTTCAACTTGATATCTACAGGGTCAAGCAAGGGCAGCCCCAACTCATGAGAAGATTTCTCCCGTACGGAAGGGTCGTTAAAAAATCGGTCATCGGCTTCATGCATGCATACCGGAATATTGAGAAGGTTTTTCAGCTTTGGGTTTCCCAAAACATGATCGGCATGACCATGAGTATTCAGGATATATTTTACACGGAGGCTTCTTGTTTCAATCAAGGCCAGCAGTTTGTCTTCATCTCCGGCCGGATCAATGATAACCGCATCGCAGCTTCGGGGGCAGGCCACCAGATATGTTAGGACCTGAAACGGTTCCACGGGGATCTGCTTTATAATTATTTTAGTCAAATTTGGCTATTCTATCACTAGTTTTTGCCCTGGATATATTGTGCTGTTGAGCGTTAAAAGATTGATGCGAAGAAATCGTTTAAGGGGCATATTGTGAAGTTGTGCGATATCGAAAGGACTATCACCGCGTTTAACCTGATATACCTTTAAATTTCCAACCTCTATATTTTTAACTATTTTTTCATCTTCGTATCCAGGAATCTTTAAAGCCTGGCCGATATGCAGTTGTGTTGTCTGCAGGTTGTTTAGACTCTGGATCTTTTGGGTTGTTGTGCCGTATCGTTTGGCAATGTTCCAGAGTGAATCGCCACTTTTTACAGCATGGGTAGACGGGAGTGTCAAGTCTTTGTTGCGGTCTATTTTCGGCCTGTATGGCATTGTACCCCTGCGAGGTATTTTGAGTTTTCTCCCTGCAACGATATAGCTTGATCTGTGTAGATTGTTTGCGCGCATAATTTTTCTTACGCTGGAATGGTATCGTCTGGCAATGGTGGAAAGGCTTTCGCCGGGCCTTATCCGGTGATAGACATAGGCAGACTGAGGCGGGTATGATACCGGTATTTTATCCAGATTTGCCAGCAGAACTTCGCTTTTTCCCGGGGGAACCCTGAGCGGATATTTATCTTGAGGCAGTATACGGTAACGAAGCTCAGGATTAAGTTCTCTGAGCGTTTTTTCAGCAACACCGATTTCTTTGGCAATATTTTTAAGATGGATCTGTTTTGAAACCGTTACATTCTCATATTCTAACGGCTCATCAACAGTGATGGCATTGAGCCCGTATTTTTCCGGATTGTTAATGATAAAAAGAGCAGCCATAAATCGGGGAACGTATCTGGCGGTTTCCCGAGGGAGACGCTCATAAAGATCCCAGAAATTGTCAAGGTAGTTTATGTTCTGAGATCGTATGACTCTAAGTACCCGTCCTTCACCACAATTATAAGCTGCCAAGACAGTTGACCAGTCACCAAAAATTTGATGCAGTTCTTTCAAATATGCAATTGCAGCATGAGTTGATTTGACCGGATCGATCCTTTCATCGATGTATTTGTCACGTTTGAGACCAAATTTGTATCCGGTTGAAGGGATGAACTGCCAGGGTCCAAGGGCTCTGGCCCTTGAAAGCGCATTGACCTTGAATCCGCTTTCAATTAACGGAAGCCATGATAATTCGACCGGTATACCGGCTGCTTTAAGTTGTGAAACGATATATGGACGATATTTTCCCGAACGTTTATATGCTTCGATGAAAAAACTTTTTTCACCGTATTTGGTAAAGTGATTGATTTCAAGCTGAACATGCTTGTTCATCACCAGAGGAATGGCATTGTGATTCCCGTTTACAACAATATAACGCGATGCGTAAATTTCAATAATGCGTTTAGAAATCATAAAACGCAGATCTTCTTTTTGCTGTATGAGTTTAGGGCTGTTGGTCGTATCGGTTCTCAAGATTAAAGCATAAGCATGGTCCAGAGCTTCAAGAGCGTTTTCAAGCTCCCCTTTTTGCCAAAAATCCTGGGATGCTTGGCAAAAATCAAGAGCTTCATCAAGGGCAGATTGTATTTTTTCCCCTTGATCAGAGTCTTCAGGACTGACAGGACCCGCAAGCGAGGAATTTTGATCTTCAGTGCCAACTTTTTCGGGTAATTCTGAAAGATCAAAGGCATCTGTTGGAGATGATATATCAGAAGCGACGTTGTCGGACATTGTCGCAGGATCAGGCGAACTTCCTTGGTCCGAAAAAAAATTCTCTTCCGGTGATGCGGGATTTTTATGAAGATTCTGTACGCAGCCGCATAAGAACAAAAAAATGAAAACAGACAGAATAATAACTCGTGACTTTATCAAATTAAATACCTCGATTCATATCAGATGATTAAAAAGGTGTATCATCAGTTTTTAATGGTTTGATGTTCGATTAAACAATATTTGGTTCTTTTGTCAAGGCTTTATCTCGCTGAAAAAGTGATAAAAGCTTTGTTTTTAGGAGCTTAAGATAACTTTTACTGAATTCGCTTTTCGAAAATGATACGATTCTAATAATTTTCTCTTGCTTTTATAATAATACTTGCTTTTATAATAATACTTGCTTTTATAATAATATATGCTTTTATTGTCTGTTAATAAGCAAATAATATGCCAGGATAGAACGGATCTGGATTTATAAATAAGAACTGTAATAACAATTATATAAGAAATTATATGAAGACAATAAGTGTTGCCTTCCAATTTTAGTCGTCAATTTATTGATCACCTATGACGAGATGTGGCAAAAAATTATCAGGATATCATATACGAAAAATAATAGAAAAAAGGAGTAAAAGGCAGTATTTTAAACAATATCGTTGATTATTGCTAATATTTTATGATTATTACATATAACGGCTAAATATCAGACTTGAAAAAAAATAAAAATATATGTAAAAGAACAAGTTTTATGAGAGAAAGGTTAAAAAATGTGCTGCCAGAGTAGCTCAGTTGGTAGAGCGCCTCACTTGTAATGAGGATGTCGCGGGTTCGACTCCTGTCTCTGGCTCCATATTTGAAAATATAATTCAGGTGGGGTTCCCGAGTGGTCAAAGGGAACAGACTGTAAATCTGTCGGCGAAGCCTTCGGAGGTTCAAATCCTCCCCCCACCACCAGCCTCAAAGTAGGTCGTATGTAGGAGATTTCGGTTTATTTAGTTTAGCGAAATCGACAGGAACTACATGGCTTCTTTCATAACTCTTACTACACATTTTGAGGAAACTTATTTTTTCAAAATCATCATTAAACAAAGAGGTTTTATAAAGGGCATCTTTATGTTATATGAGCGGGAGTAGCTCAGTGGTAGAGCTCTAGCCTTCCAAGC
>CAXMTB010000002.1:0-54992 GCA_964195835.1 uncultured Nitrospinaceae bacterium
TTTTTTCAAGAGCCCTGAAGACTTGTAAAGGGATACCGCCCTGGAAAGATCTGAGTCGTTTATATCTGATGAACTCAAATTTTCTTCTCTGATCCTCTCATATATTTCCTGGCGATGAATTTCAATGTGTTTAGGTGCTTCAATTCCAAGCTTAACCTGTGTTCCTTTTATTTCAACCAGCGTGACCGTAATATCATCGCCGATATTGATCTTTTCACCCAACTTCCGTGTTAGTATAAGCATAGCCCATCCATGGCATCTATTAGTCTGTTATTAAACTATTTTAAATAATCCACCAGAGTCAACAATGTCATCACTTTAGATGAAGAGGCCAAGGCAGCCTGGTAGGTGAGTTCTGCCGCCGATAAATTCATGATGGCCTCGGCAATATCTGCATCCTCAATTTTTGAAAGCCTTTCCGTATTGGAAAAGTTTAAATCCTGAAGAATATTATCCTTAATTTCCATACGATTCATTTTTGAGCCAACATCTGATATTTTGGCTGAAATATCTTCAAAGTGACCGTCCAGATCACCCATCGCAACCTGAATACCGCCAACATCATTGCTCTGGAGAGCGTCCTTCAAATCGATCAACGTGTTAAAAACAGTACCGAACACTGCCTCACCGTCACTTCCGATCTCAACGGTGGAATTTTTGCTGATCTTTATCGCAAAAGCATTATTATCCCCATTGTAAGTACCGTCCTGGTCAAATGGTACGGTGTCGGTTTTCGAACCGGCAAAAATATAATTACCTGCCACATCTGTATTTCCTAAAGAAACGATTTCATCCAGCATATTTTGAACGGTTCCCGCTGCCGAAGACCGCTGGTCGGATCCGATTGTTGCATTGGCCATCTGAATACACAACACCTTTGTATCTGAAATGATATTCTGCACACTTGTCAGGGCGCTTTCAGATGTTGTGAGCCATGAATTTCCGTAACTGATATTGCGCCCCATCTGCTCAATGCTTGCAAGAGTTGACCTGATATTAAGAGACTGGGTAAGGCCCACAGGATCATCAGAAAGATTGTTGATACGCTTTCCGGTAGTGACAATTTCATTGGCCTTATTCAGTTCTTCGCTGATACTGCCAAGATTATACTTAACCGAATCATAAATGGCTTTGTTTGCGACTCTCATATAAAGTAGCTCCTTTTATTTCAATTCAAGCAGTGTATTGAGCATCTCATCGGCAACACCGATAAGCTTGGCCGCGGCTGCATAGGCATGCTGAAATTTTATGAGATTTGTCATCTCCTCATCAAGGGAAACTGCGGATATGCTGTCTCTGATAGTGCTTAATTCATTTACCATCATCTCACCAAAGGACCGGTCTCTTGAAACACTTGCAGAGACAATTCCTATAGCACCTACCATAAAATGATAGTAATCTTCAATGGTTGAAATGATACTCCCTTGTGTATTTCCATTGACCCTGTCGCAGGTCCATTGTGAAATACTCACGGTTGCAGATTGCAGGTCCGTGATCGCCAAGGCGTTATTATTGTCACCTGACGCCATGGTTCCATCACTGCCAACCTGCGCTGCGGCAATGACGTTCTTATTCAAACTGATGGTATCATTAACCCCCATGTCTCCGGAACCGGAACCCGTGAAAAAAGCATTGATTCCAAAAGCCGCGAGAACATTTGAATTGTCATCAGAAAATGCCAGGGAGCCGAGGGTTGCGATTTCTAGAGTATCTATGCTTATATTCAATCTGTTCTGGCTGTCAAGGGATGCTTGAACTCCTGTTCCATTATCAATGGCGGTCACAAGCTCATTTGTTGTCATGCCGGAGGTAACTGTGATGGTAATAGGATTGCCCTGAAGTCCGGTTGTACCGGTATCAGCGTCATACGGATCACCATCGGTATCAAAAAGCCATATGTTGAATGTCTTGCTGCTATCATCGACTTTATCCTGATAGGATAAACCACTCGATGTAATTGCCGATCCAGGATTTGTTACCGCATATTTTCCAGTAACGGAACTGAATCCTTCCAACCCCACCCCCTGACTATGCTGCTGGTTCACAGACCAGATAAATTCTTTCGCCAAAGCATCAAGATCCAATTGATTTTTGGCAATAATCTCGTCTCGAATGTCAAGCCATCCGCCAAGTTTTCCATTGGTAAGATAGTTGGTGATATCAACATAACTGCCGCTGGAGTTCTGCCAGGTTACCCTGTCTCCATTGGTACCGCCCATCTCCAGTTCATAGTCGCTGTTTCCTTGAACCAGCGTACACCCTCTGGCCGCTACAATGGTTAACGAACCATCACTTTGTTCAAAAGCTTTTACGTCCAGATATTCATTGAGTTCTGAAACCAGGGTGTTGCGTTTATCTCTGAGATCATTTGCAACGTTATTTGCCTCCATACTGACAATCTGGCCATTGACCTTTGCGATTTCGTGTGTAATCTTATTTATCGTTTCTATTCCGGAAGTTACGGCACCGGTCAAATCCGTATCAAGCTGGATTAAGTCGGTTCCCAGAGCGTTAAATTGCTCTGAAAGAAGGACGCTTTGTTCATAAAGCGAAATTCTTTCCGAAACGCCTGAGGGGTTGTTAGAAATATCATACCATCCATTCCAAAATTCGGATACCATTGTACTGATGCTGGTGCCGGAATTTTCATTAAAAAAGCCTTCCAGCACCTGCATGTATTTTTCCATCTCCGAGGAAGATGACATGTTCGATTTTTCCTGCATGAGTTTGTTCTCTATAAGCTGGTCAACGGATCTGGACACCTGTTCCGTGTCTACCCCTCTGCCCAAGAGCAGTCCTCCGTACAGTAAGGGCTGTTTTGCCACAAGGACAGGGTTTTGCCGTGAATAACCTTCTGTATTCACATTGGCAATATTTTGAGCCGTCACCCCCATGCCATACTGCTGGGCGCTTAAAGCAGTCGTAGCAATATTTAACACCATTCCTATACTTGACATGCTTAAACCTCTCTGGTCAGGAAAGAACGAGAACCGGATTTATTAAAATGACATTTGTCATTGTAAATATGTCCGGAATCGGTCTCTCCTGTTATAATCGATATCATCTCATCCAGAAATTCCAGAGAATCATCGATATAGAGGATGTTTTGTTTCCTTAAGATCTCGATTTCGCCCTTTAGTTTTAAAATCCTTAAGTATAGCTTTTTAAATCTATCCGTGTATTTTCCGGGAATAAGATCCATTACCAGGTTAAGATTAAAAGAGTCTTGTTCATTTTCCGGATTAACGGCGACAGACATCTCTCGCCTGATGGCTTTTATCTGGGCACATATCTCATCTTTTTCTTTAGATAAACTCCATAATTTATTGAGATTTATACTGATAAGTGATTTTCTCTCTTCTTCAAAACAATGAAGCAGATCATTGTAAAGCATGATCTTTTTGTAAAAAAGCTTTTCAATCGTATCAACGGTAAACGCCTCCATAAATACACTCCCTATTCCATTATCGGTCGTTTTTTTTGTTATCTAAAGTGCATATTCAATCTTTTAAACTTTCAAAAAGCATCTTGCCAAGCCCCATACCTTTACCCTTTGCCATTCCAAGGGCAAGATTTTCGTCAAACATCGATCGAATAATCTTGCTTTCATTGCTGTTTCCCAAAAGACCATCTTCCGTAACGGCTGTCCTCATCGATTTCAACATATAGTTGACAAAAACAGCTTCAAACTCGGAGCAGGCTTTTTCGAGTCTTGCTTGACGAATGTCATTAGGTGCAATTGTAGTATTCTGAGTCGTATCAATTGCTTTTATCATTCTTTATAATCTCCTTTATATAATTTCGAGCTCGCCCTGAAGCGCACCCGCCGCTTTAATGGCCTGTAAAATAGTTATGAGATCCCTGGGGGTTACGCCAATTGCATTCAATGCGTTGACCAGTTCGCCGATGGTTCTTCCCTCTGGGATTAAAAGAAGCCGACTGTCTTCCTCAGCCACAGATACATGACTTTCGGGGGTAACCACTGTACTGCCGCCCGGTGCTACAACTGTACCGTCTTTCATCTGTTGTGGAGCAACCCCTCTACCTGATGGTGCAAAGGCTCTTGGCTGTGAAACATTCTTTTCCTCTTTTATTTGAATGCTCAAATTTCCATGAGCAACGGCAACTCTTAGGATCCTGACATTTTCTCCAACCACAACCGTTCCGGTTTTTTCATTCACGATAACCTTAGCGATTGAATCCGGCTTTACTTCGATTTCCCCAATTTGAGCGATTAAGCTGACGATGTTATTATTGAATTTTTCAGGGATTTTAAATTCCAAGGTGCCTGAGTCCATTGGTGTAGCAATACGCGCTTGCATCTGTGCATTAACGGCATTGGCAACCCTGTTGGCTGTATTAAAGTCTGGATTATTTAATAGAATTGTCAGTTCTTTTTTATCCATTACTGAAAGAGGAATCTCCTTTTCTATGGTCGCTCCCCCACTGATTCTTCCTGCCGTGGTATGATTTTTCGCGACCCCTCCCCCTGCAGCACCGCCGGCGGCATAACCACCAATGACCACGGGGCCCTGAGCCAAGGCATAAACTTTGTTATCCACACCTTTCAAAGGTGTCAATAAAAGCGTACCTCCCAGCAGGCTTTTTGCGTCACCGATGGATGACAGGGTAACATCGATTTTTTGCCCGATTCTTGCAAAAGGCGGCATTTTTGCACTCACAACCACTGCAGCAACATTTTTTGCTTTTATATCTTCAGGATTGACGTGGATTCCCATATGTTCCAGCATATTCGCCAGACCCTGCTGAGTAAAAGTGCTCCCCCCTTTATCCCCACTGCCAAAGAGACCAACAATCAGACCATATCCAAAAAGCTGATTTTGTCTGATACCTTTAATTGATGAAATATCCTTTATCCTCGCAGAATAACCTGCAGAGGGTCCAATAAAGCACAAAAGCAACACTATGAGTGATATTTTCTTAAAACGGCCATACATAATCCAATACCCTCCCTAACCATCCGACTCTTTGCTTGTCTGCCACAGGACCGCTGCCGGAATATGTGATCTTTGCATCAGCAATAAATGTAGATGAGACTTCATTTGACGAAGTTATATCATTCGGTCTCACGACGCCAGACAATGTTATATACTGTGTTTCATGGTTAACCCTGATTTCCCTTTGTCCACTGATATACAGGTTGCCGTTGAAAAGGACCTTTTCAACCACTGCAGAAATATATGCCTTGACATGTCCGTCCCTGTCGGTTGAACCTTTCCCATCAAATTTCGTTCCCAAGGATGCCAGTATCAAATCATCTGTTCCCGGATCTTGAGCAAGTCTGGAATTCTTTTCTGCAAGCGCCTTCATGTAACCCAAAAATTTGAGCTGCGATGCTTGTATGGCTGAAGACCGACTTGTATTGGTATTTGCATTTAATTCTGCTTCCGGATCCTCCACGACCCTCACAATAACAGGATCCCCTACTCTTCTTGCCTTAATATCAGGAAACAGGCTAACACCGGATATTTCCGACCACAATGATCCTTCTTCCGGCCTTGGAGGCTCATAAACATCAAATTTAGGTTTTTGAATCTGGGCTGTTTCCTTCATTTGAGTGGGTTTTTTAGATAGACCCGCACAACCGGTTAGAAATATGAACGTTATACACAAAAGTAAGTATCTTCTATCTGCCATGGTACTCTCCTATTATCTAAAAATCTACCGCCACCATTGAGCCGTTAACGACCTTGGCGTAAATCTCTTTTTTACTCATTAGATTTTGAACTTTTACAAGCTCACCGGCATAACCTTTCATCAAAACTTTTCCGGGAGCAGTCACCTTAATATCTCCGGATTCGGCTATTATTGTAACGATGTCTCCCTTATCCACAATTGGAAATTTTTCAAACATCCATTCTTTAAGGCTGGCATCTTTTTTTACGTTATGCTTTGCCATGAAACCGATGATCTTATTCATATCAGTTAGAATCTTCGAAGATATATGAGATATATTTCTTTTTACAAAGTAAAGATCCTCTTTGCTTATCCTCTCTCCTCTTTTTAGATCACGAGAAGCACAAACTACAGGCTGAAATATATCAACCCAACCGGATAGTTTAACTTTATTTTTTACCACATCATTTATCTTAACCACGACGATTAAGCTGACATGTCCTTCAAGTCTTCTTTTACCTTTTTGATACGACTGAAAACCGATCGTTCCGGCAGGCACGGGCACATTGCCGGTTATCTTCAGTCTGGATATAACCACATCGCAACCTTGGTTGTTTAAATTTCGATAAAGATATTTCTGAAAGATTTCTCCGAATTTGGTCTCCGGTATGGTTTGGTAACTTTGATGGGAGACAATCTGAGGATCACTTTTACTGATTGCCGCACCCATTGAAGCCGAATAAAGCCCTAAAATACAGAGGAAAATAAATATTTTACATATGTTTTTATTCATCTTCTTAATTACCTTGAAATATTGTTTACTATGGCCAGCATTTCGTCCGCTGTTTTTATTGCCTTACTGTTAATCTCATAAGCCCTTTGTGCCATAATCATGTCAACCATCTCTTTCACAACATCCACATTAGAACTTTCAACAAACCCCTGAGCAATTGTACCCATACCCTCTGAACCCGGTGTGCCGTTTACGGCCTCTCCCGAAGCATCCGTGGATCCGTATAGATTATGGCCACGGCTGAAAAGTCCTGCCGGATTCGCGAATGAATATAATTCTATTGTTCCAAGGGAAGCGCCAACGCCGTCGGGGTCAAAGGCAGTTACCGTACCATCACCATCAATCTTAATGGTCACTGTCTCGGCTGGAACCGTCATCTCCGGTTGTAACTTGTCTCCATTGGGAGTCACAATATTTCTATCGGCATCCATTTTAAAGTTCCCTGAACGGGTATAGAGCTCTTCTTCACTGCTAAGCACCTTAAAAAAACCCCTCCCTTCAATTGCCATATCCAGCTCATTTTGCGTCTGTTGAAAATCACCCTGCGTAAATTCCTTGTGAACACCAATAGGCATTGTTCCCATGCCGACCTGTATACCAACTGGAATCTGGTCTCCGGAAGCTGTTTCAGACCCGGCCTGATTCACCGTTTGATACATGAGGTCTTGAAAATCCGTCCGACTCTTTTTGAAACCCACTGTGTTTACGTTTGCCAGGTTATTTGCAATAACATCAATGTTCATTTTCTGAGCAGCCATTCCTGAAGCTGCGGACCACAGTCCTCTTAACATGATTTTCTCCTTATTTTATTGAACTGAACCATAATCATTAACCATTTTACCGGTTAATGCGTCAATGGACTGAATCGCCTTTTCCACTGACTCAAAGGCCCTATATGTCTCTATCATTTTAACCATTTCCTGCGTTGGATTAACATTCGAACTTTCCGAATATTTCTGTTGAATCTCGGCATCGGGCACTGTTGTTATCCCTTTGTTTTCTCCCTGATAAGAATAATATGATCCGCCTTCTTTTCTAAGGAGCTTAGGATCATCAAAATCAACAACAAGTATTTTATCCACCGATTCATTATTCACCACAACTTGTCCATCTCTACCTATATTCACCTCACCGTTCTCTACGGTTATGGGGCCGTTTTCTCCCAAAACTGTATCTCCATTCCCTGTCACCAAGGTCCCCTGTGCATTGATGGAAAATGCGCCATCTCTCGTATATTTTAATCCATTGGGAGTTTCTACTTTGAAAAAACCTTTGGAGCTTAATGCCACATCGAGCTCATTCCCCGTATATTTTAAAGGACCCTGGGAGAAGTCTGTGTTGGAAATACTTTGCATACCGAGTGCCTCATAAAAAGATAAGACATCTTTCTTAAAACCATTGGTATTACTATTGGCCATGTTATTTGCTATGGTTTCGAATCTCAGTTTCTGAGTCATGGAACCATCAATTAAATTATGGATGCCGGATATCATTTTTTTCTCCTTTTTCTTTTTATGACTTATAAAGCAATATCAATGCCAAATTATCCATGGGATGCAATATTACATAACCAATTGTTTATATTAGAATATAATCTATAGCATGTGATGTATGTTTTTGTGGCGAGGAGGAAAAAAATGCCCATTGGAATTTTTTACCGTTTTTCAAGATTGTATGTAAAGATTCAGGTATGAATTAATCGATGCAGATATTATATGTGATGAAATTTAGAGTCGTGACATATTCTTATTAAGAGAATATATAAACGCCAGAAGTTCTGCCACAACAAGATAAAGATCCGGCGGGATCTCGTCGTTTATGTCAAGTTGTGACAAAACCTCTATCAGATCGGGGTCTTCGTGAATGTAAATATCATGTTCTTTTGCAATCTTGATAATTTTTTCAGCAATCTTCCCTTTGCCCTTGGCCGTAACTCTGGGGGCACTGTCTGATTCGGGCTGATACTTTAGGCTAACAGCACTGCTTTTTCTTGGTTTTTGTTTCATTCAAGCCACCAGGCTAATGTTATGGCCTTCCTTGTGAATAATCTCTTTGATCAGTGTATCTTCTATCTCCACGGGTTCTTTCATATGACATTCAAAATGAGAAATGACAAAGCCCTTTTTTTCAAGCGTCTTTATTAAAGATGGAAGCTGTTTTTCAATGATGTTCTTCGTTTTTTCTTCAACGATTAAAAATCGCCCATTGATCTGTTTTTCTCTGACCACAAGATCAGCTCTTAGCGGCCCAAGACTTGTCATTTCTAATAAAAAACTTATTTTGAAAAAGTCCTTGTCTTTTTCTTTTCCGTCACCATCTTTTTTTTTATTTTCATTAAAATGTATCAACAATTGGCCTATAGAAAAAAGACCATCAGGAAATTGAAACGGTATGGGAATGAAGATTTTTCTTTCTTGTTCAAGTCCCGACTGATTAAGAAGCTGAAGATTTTCTATCGTGGATACAAACCTTTTGAAAAGATCATTTTGTCCTTCCATTAAAGAAATAAATTTTGATCCAAGGCCTTTTAAATCACTTGCTATAAGTTCATTAATATCTGTTTTACTATAATTTATTTTAGAAGTGATTATTTCTCTTAGTTTTGCCTCCCATCCGATTCCTGATTTGTCAATAAGTTCTCTCAATAAATCCGGGTTTGGCTTTAAAAATAGTTTTTTCGATATATCATCCATCAACTCTTTAAACAGCTTTTTATCATTGTCGGGAAGTATGCAATGATCAATATTTTCAATGACTGTTTTCCACAAATTCTTCTTTAATCCGGTCAGTATCATAGAAGTATTTATCGTTTCAATATTTTTATTTATTGTTCCCACAAGCTTGAGCACTGGATTTGGGTGAACTTCTTCAACTTTTAAGGATATAACACTGCCTTCCCTTAAAGGCATATGTGTTTTCGCCATTATCCTTTTTCCTTTAATAAGCAACAGGACGTTATTTAAAGAAGAGGATTTTAGAACCTTACCCTTAACAATTTCGTTTTCGACTAATTTGGGATAAAGAGTGGTATTATCCACCGATTGGAGTGATATCTTAGACGAGGATACTGTTGAATAACCTGCTTTATTCAAGACACGCCCTTTTTAGAATCTAATTGTGATATTTTTTTCTTTAGATCTATAACCAGCATTACCTCTTCTTTGGGAATAGCAAGGCTCTCGGCAATGCAATCTAAGTCAAATCCTTCTTCTGCCAGTTCAACAATTTTTTTTGTATGATTTTTTAAAGAATTTTGAACATAGCCATCTTGATTACTTTGCCTGTGCTTAAAGAGCAGATCATCAGTCCTATCTAACAGCGTAGTTAAACTTTTTATTCTTTTTTCTAATTGTTCATTAAGATTTTTTATTATATCCTTTTTTTCTTGTAGCATCCCCTTGAATTTTAAAGACGTGTTGTCTGCATCCGTCAGGAATGATTCATACACTTTCAGTTTGCTATTCAATGAGGAGGAGCCGTTATCGAGAAATCTTAGACGTCTTATTAAAAAAATAAACACAACAAAAATTGCAAAATCAATCGATAGTTGTGATAAAATCAAGTGTTTTAATTCAAATAAATTCATGATCAGACTCTTATATCGATGAGCGTCCCTTCTGATAAATTTCTTTTTTCTTCTTGATTTTCATTGTTTGATTTTTTTTTATTGCCCTTTTGATCTTCTTTTTTCTCTTTCTGTTTTTTAATCTCAATTCTGTTTTTTGTTTCAAACTCTTCTACTTTTGATTTTTCTTCTTTCTTCATTCCTTCTGATTGTTGAGCAATAAACTGCTGATTCATTTCAAGATTCTGTTTTTTTACATTATGAACTTCTTTAATCGTATTCCCCTGACTGAGAATAACATTCATATGAGTTGTACCTGACATGGCCTTCTCCTTTAAATTGAACTCGCCGTCGTGATACAAAAGTATTTACTAACAACTCAAGCAGTCTTTTCATTACGAACCCTTATCCACAAGAGGTTTACCCGCCCATGGAGGGTCTAACCGCCTTTGGCGAGCTTGTCCGGCTGCGGCCTGATTTTTCATCGCTAATTTAATGATACATGAAGTGATCAATTTTTAAAACTAAAGTCCTCTCTTAGCTCAAACTGCCGAAAAATCAGTTATAATTGCTTTATCAACCTTACCTGCTGTTATTACGTTGTTCACATTATTAATAATGAGCTTTTTTAGTTTCATTAACGATGACACATTTTCCAATACATATATGTTTTCACTCAAAATATTGTAAATGATACCTCTAATCAAATTATTTTTTTCTATCATTTCATCCATTAATTCCTTATTCGGCAATTCAAAGGAAATACTTAAAGATATATATGTAAACTTACCATGCTCTCTAAAAGGGATAATAAATGGCTCAAACTTGATGGATTTGGAATCTTGGATAAGAAACCATTTAAGCTGTGGTATCCACACGTTTTCTTGCCTGTTTTTTAAAAGAGGATATAATGAAAGCCCGACCAAAACTAATAACCCCGCCACAAAACAAAAAAAAGCCTTTTTTTTCCATACATGCTTTTTGGGTTTATCTTTAGTATTTTTCTTTTGAAAAAATGCTTTTTTCTCTTTATCTTCCGATTCATCCAAATTATCGACAGATTGAACAGCATTTTTTTCCTTTTTTAGTGACGTCATAATCAGCCTTCATAATAAGATTTCAGCTTTATCCTTAATCTTATTATTGCCTTCGAATGGATTTGGGATATCCTTGACTCGGTTAAACTTAACACCTGTGCTATTTCTTTTAATGTCAATTCATCATAATAATATAGTGACATTACTATTTGTTCTTTTTTTGAAAGCGTTGACAGCCCTTTAAATATAATTGATTTAATCTCCTTTACTTTTAATTCATCAATAGGAGAAGGTTTATCCGATACGTGTTTGGCAACCTTGGGTGTGGTGCCGTCAAGCATCAATTCGTCCAGGCTTAACAGGTTAACGCCGTGAGATCTGCTGATCATCCTGTAATATGAATCCATATCAAGTCCCATTTCTTCAGCAATCTCATAATCCTTGGGCTCTCTTTCGAGTTTTAGCTCAAGGGTTCTTATTGCATGCTCGATTCTGTTAATATTTCTTCGAACAGATCTTGAAATCCAATCCATCTTTCTTAATTCATCTAAAATTGCACCTTTTATCCTTAAGTTCGCATATGTCCTGAATTTAACTCCCCTTTTTGAGTCGAACTTATCAATGGCATCAAACAACCCCAAAACCCCGGGACCGATAAGTTCATCCTTGGATATATTGGGAGGAAGTCTAACCGCCATCCTTTCAGCAATTTGCTTTACAAGGGGAGCATATTTGAGAATAAGTTCTTCCCGATGTTTATCATCCATGCTTTCCTGATCTGCATGGGTTATTTCCTGATATTTTTTTATCCCGACATTCATTTCATCCACCTGCCGCACCAATCATCAATTTTTTCCAAAAAAATTGTATACTTCCATCTTGATGTCTTCCATCTGTCTGGTCTAAAAGATATTCAGCCAGTTTTTTAAAGCTTTGGCTTGAAGATGATCGAGGATAGCAACAAGTAACCGGTTCCCTCCTGCTTATGGACTCATGCAAATGTTTATCATATGGAATATAGCCCGCATAGTCTAAGGATATGCTTCCCATAAACTTTTCTACAACCCTGCTCAAATGTTTATAAACTGACACTGCTTCTTTTTCATTTTTAACCATATTCATCAAAATAATAAAGTTCTTTGTTCCGTGATGCATAAACATAACTTTAATAAGAGCATAGGCATCCGTAATAGATGTTGGTTCCGGTGTTACAACTACAATCCTTTCTTGGGCCGCCAGATTAAAATAAGTAACATTGGAAGAAATACCCGCACCCGTGTCAATCAGTAAGATGTCATACATATTGTTCAATAAATCAAATTCATTTAAGAGATTGATCTTGTGGCCTTCTGTAAGATGGGATAGTTCCTGTACTCCTGAGCTTGCGGGTATTATATCAACACCTTCCGGGCCCCTGGCAATTATTTGAGACAGCTCTTTTTCACCCTTGATGACGTCGTCAATTGTATATTTGGGGTTAATACCAAAGATAATATCAATATTTGCAAGCCCGAGATCTGCATCAAAGATTAAAACTCTTTTTCTCATTCTCTGACATGTAATCGCCAGATTACCAACGATATTTGTCTTACCTACCCCGCCCTTTCCGCTGGT
This sequence comes from uncultured Nitrospinaceae bacterium, assembly GCA_964195835.1. GTDB lineage: Bacteria > Desulfobacterota > Desulfobacteria > Desulfobacterales > UBA11574 > UBA11574. The sequence goes on from CAXMTB010000002.1 coordinate 12,647, forward strand.
AACTGAAAAAACCATGGGACTATTTTTTTGGGGAAATGATCCATCTTTCACTCTTAGCTTGCGAACTTTCCCTGATTCTTCTTTTACAATCTTTCTCAAATTTGTAGCCTGATCCATCTTTTTGTTCTCCAATATAAAACTTCCTTGTTTAATAATTTATTATGATTTTGACTTAAAAAGTTTTCCCGCCCTGTTACACTCTATCAGCATTGCTTAAAATAATGGGGGCAAAACTTGATTTTTTACTTTTTTACGAAACAATCGACTTTAATAGTTTTGCTCTTTCTGCCTTCTCAATATCTTCAGGCACATTCTGCCCTGTGGTAATATACGAAACAGGTAAACTTTGTTCCATAATCTGGTTCAAAATTGAACCATATTTTTGAGTTTCATCCCTTTTTGTAAATATGTAGCTCTGATATTTTAAACATCTGAAATTATCGGCTGCTTTATTCATCTCAGATTCGGTAGTTGCAATGTTCAACAGAAGATGGGTACTGATATCCAAATCACCGGGAATCAATCTCCTGAGTTCATCCAGCCTGGATCTATCATATTGACTTTGGCCTGCAGTATCGATAAGGACAATATCTTTTCCTTCCATTCTTCGAAGTGCAAAAAGCAAATCCTTTTTTTTGAATGCCTGGAAACAGGGCACCCCTAATATATTTGCATATGTTTTCAGTTGTTCCATTGCCCCTATTCTATAGGCGTCTAATGAGATCAAACCGACTTTCTTTGTCTTTTCAAGCATGAGATTGGCAGCAAGCTTTGCGATTGTCGTCGTTTTACCAACACCCGTCGTCCCGATAAAAGCCGCTATAATTTGATTATTTTCTTTTATATCGAAAGGATTTTTAACATCTATAACTTTTATGATCTCTTTAAGGGCGCGATCCTTAACACTTTTCATGTCATTAACGGGATGGCCATTAAATGCTCCGGTCCTTTCAAAAATTAGCCTTGCATAACGATCATTAACACCATTTTTTATCATTTTTGTATAGAGACTTAGGACGCCGGGATACGTTATCAATTTTTCAATAAAAACATCTGAATTGTTCAAAAGATAAAGCATCTCTTTTATACTCATCAGCTCTTGTTTGACCTCTCCAAGCATATCCGGACTCTCATCTGAAATACTATTTGCTCCAGTCAGGGCAGTTATTTCAAAAGCATCATCTTTACCTACTTTTGATATTTTTTTTGTGGAAAGAATCATTGCATCCGGTCCCAGTATATTTTTAACCTTAGCGGTAGCTTCTTTAATTGTTCTCGCTCGATATTTTTTAACCTGCATGGTTGAATTCTACCTTTCCTATAGATTTAAAGCCGATATCACTCAAAAGCTCACTTTGAGATAATACCATTAATGAAGGTATAAAGTATTCTATCATCTTTCTCAAATGTCTTCTTATTAAGGGTGTAGTTAAAAGAATCGGTTGAATATTCTTAGACATCGCCTTTTCCGATTCCTTTTTGATCGAAGAAATAATCGAATCTGCAATGTTTGGATCAACGGAGAGATATGAACCGTGTTCTGTTTTTTGTATCCCCTTAAGAAGAATGCCCTCAACATCTTGGGACATTGTTATCAGTTTTAAATAACCATCTTCTCCTATATGTGGGCTGATAAAGGATCTGGACATTTTGTTCCTCACATATTCGGTTAATAAATCAGGATCTTTTGTCAATGGAGCACAGTCGGCAAGTGTTTCAACGATAGTCAACAGGTCCCTGATAGATATCCGTTCTTCCAAAAGATGTTGCAACACTTTTTGAACAGCCCCTAATGAGAGAAGATTCGGCACAAGTTCTTCAACCGCCTTTGGATAAGTTTTGCTGAGATTATCCAGCAAATGTTGAACTTCTTGTCTGCCTAACAGCTCTGAAGCATGTTTTCGGAGAACCTCTGTTAGATGAGTGGCCATGATCGTTGCATCATCGACAACGGTATAACCCGCAAGTTTGGCCTCCTCTTTTCTTTCTTCCGGTATCCAGCATGCGGGAATATTAAATGCCGGCTCCTTTGTTGCTATTCCTTCAATTTTTCTTGTAGCATCTCCCGGATCCATGGCCAGATAATGATTCACCATTAATCCGGATCCGGCAATCTTTACACCCTTGAGAAGAATCTGATATTCGGATGAATTCAGTTGCAGGTTATCTCTGATGTGAATCGGCGGAATAACCATTCCCATTTCGACAGCAAACTGACGTCTTATTGAACGAACCCTGTCAAGAAACTTTCCTCCCTGCTCTCTATCCACCAAAGAAATGAGACCATATCCTACTTCCAACTCGAGAGGATCAATCATCAGTAGATGTTCCACGGGTTCCGGCCCTTCATCGATGGCTTCCTTCTTTTTTACCTCAACTTTTTCATCTTTTAATTGCTCTTTTTTCTTTTCCAACACAAAAACGCTTATCCCAATGATAACTGAAAGCATTATAAAGGGGATATGCGGCAAACCTGGGATGAGACCGAAACAAAAGACAGTTAATGCTGAAAGATAAATTGGCTTTGGATATTTAGAAAATAGTTTTCCAAAATCCTTCCCCATGGTCCCCTCTGAGGCCGCCCTGCTGACGACGATTCCTGCCGCCGTGGATATAGTGAGTGCCGGAATCTGCGATACCAAACCATCGCCTACGGTTAAAAGAGTATAGTTCTGAGCAGCGTCAATAATGGACATATTTTTCTGAAGTACGCCGATAACAAATCCACCGATTATGTTAATAACGGCAATTATAATTCCCGCAATAGCATCTCCTCTAACGAATTTGGCTGCACCATCCATAGATCCGTGGAATTCGGCCTCCCTTGTAATGGTAATCCGGCGCATTTTTGCCTCATTTTCATCGATCATACCAGCGTTGAGATCCGCATCGATACTCATCTGTTTCCCGGGCATAGCATCTAGTGTAAACCGAGCGGCAACTTCAGCGATCCTGGTGGCACCCTTTGTAATTACAATAAAATTAACCATAACGAGAATAATAAAGACAATCAAACCGACAACGTAATTTCCACCGACCACGAAACTGCCAAATGACTTGATAACTCTTCCTGCAGCCATGGATCCCTCATGGCCATGTAAAAGTATCAATCTTGTCGATGCGACATTGAGAGACAGCCTGAAAAGGGTCGTCACAAGAAGTAACGGGGGAAATATGTAAAAGTCCAGAGGCTTAAGCGTATACATAGCGATTAAAAGAATCGTTATGGCAACGGTGATGTTCAATGCCAGAAGGAAGTCCAAAAGTATCGAAGGTAATGGAATTATCATTACCACAAGGATAGCGACCACACCAATGACAGTCATTAACTCACTAACAGAACCGGAATCGGTTTTTGATTTTACAACTTGTTCCATCTAAATTTCCTTAAAAACTATTTTATGACACTCCATGTTTATAATTTGACTTTAACCTGTAAATATAAGCCAAAAGCTCGGCAACCGTTTGATAGAGTTCCGGTGGAATCTCCTGACCGATCTCAACCAATGAATATAAATTTCGGGCGAGTTCCTTATTCTCCAAAATTGGGATTCCATGTTCCGAAGCTACATCTTTGATCTTCTGGGCAATTTTTCTCGACCCTTTTGCAATTAACTTTGGTGCAGTCATGCTCGAACTATCATACTTCAAAGCAACTGCAAGATGTGTTGGATTGGTAATAATGACGTCGGCTTCCGGAACATCCTGCATCATCCTTTTTCTTGCCATCTCCATCTGAATGCTTCTTATCCTTGACTTTATCAAAGGATCGCCTTCCGACTTTTTAAACTCATCCTTTACTTCTTGTTTGGTCATCTTATTTCTGTTTTCAAAATCCCATTTCTGGAATGCGTAGTCGATAATAACCAGAATAATCATTGCCAATGAACACCGGATAAAAATCTTAAAAAAGATTTTGAAGATATAAACGAAAATTGAATTGAGCTCCATCCCGCCCAGGAGAGCAACATTCTTCATCTCACCTTTTACCGTAAGGAACGCGATCCCGCCCACAATGGATAGCTTTAGCAAGGATTTGATCAATTCCATTAAAGACTGTTTGGAAAAAAGCCTTCCAAATCCTTTGATCGGGTCTATTTTTGACAGTTTGGGAGTGATCGATTCACTGGAAAAAATAACGCCCACTTGCATGACATTCGATAGAATCGCTGTAATAAAAATAGTTGCAAAAAGTGGAGAAAGTAAGATGATAAACCGGCCAATAATATTTTGAGTAAATTTTAAAAACTCAGGAATATTAAAATTATGTATATCAGGAAAAGAAAATGCTCCTTTCATAATTATCTGGATATGGTTGAACATAAATGATCCAAAAAGAGATAAGGAGATCAGGGCGGCAAGGAGCACAGCCACCGAAGGCAATTCCTTGCTTTTTGCCACCTCCCCCTTGTCTTTGAGTTCCTGCCTTTTTTTCGGCGTCGCTTCTTCAGTTTTTTCTTCAAAACTCTCTTCAGCCATTTTTTATATCCTAAACCATTGCATGGTATTTATCAGCATGGGACCAAGATTTTTAAGATATGCCTCCATGAATCTTAAAAGCACATTTAACGACACACCAAAAAACAAAAGACCAACAGTGATCTGAACCGGAAATGCAACGATCATAATATTCATTTGTGGAATGAACTTTACAATCACCCCAAATGCTAAATTGGTAAATAAAAGAGCGGCAATTGCCGGAGCTCCAATCTTTACGGCAATAGCAAACATATCACCATATATGGGAATAATCTTATTGAACATTTCAACATTTAACCCCAAGGAGCCGACATGTATAATCTCAAAGCTATCCCTTATGGCCCTTAACAATATATGGTGTCCATCTAGCAAAAGGAAGAAGATCATGGCCACAAGATATGCCAAATTTGCAAGAATCGAAATCTGGGAACCGCTTTGAGGATCAATGATGTTTGTAATCGCAAAACCGGTTTGAAAGCCCACCATCTGACCCATCATCCTTATCCCCTCAAAAAATACCGAAACCAATAGTCCCAGGATTATGCCGATGATAAATTCGGTTAATATCAACTGGGCCATTCCAATTATTGTGGAAGGAAATTCGACCATCTTAGTATTAATCATGGGAAAAAGAATTATAGTAATCACAAATGCAAGCCCTGCCTTTGCCAATACGGGGATAACCTTTGCATTAAAGAACGGAAGCATCTGAAAAATAATACTGACTCTTATCAGAACAAGAAAAAAAGCTTTAAATTCTCGATAAGGTATGGACAGTATATCCACTGCTTCCTCCATCATCTTATATAATATGGTATCTGATTTATTGTTGTCACTGTAAAATGCATAAGCTGTTCAAGCATCCAGCCAGAAAAATATAAAAGCGCCATCAATACGACCAAGATCTTTGGTACAAATGTTAATGTCATCTCCTGGATTTGAGTCACCGCCTGAAAAATACTTATCAAAACGCCGACAATAAGTCCTAATAGAAGCATGGGCATAGATACCAACAAGGTAACTTTTATGGCTTCCTGTGCAAAATTTACAACAAATTCCGGAGTCATTTTTTACCCACCCACAAAGCTCTTTACCAGTGAACCGATGATTATATTCCAACCATCAACCAAAACGAACAGCATAAGTTTAAACGGCAACGATACCATTATTGGTGGAAGCATCATCATACCCATGCTGAGCAACACACTTGCCACAACCATGTCTATGATCAAAAATGGCACGAATAGAACAAATCCGATAATAAATGCGGTCTTCAGCTCGCTTATTACAAAGGCAGGAATAAGAACCGTTGTGGGAATATCCTCTTCATTTTTAGGTTTGTTTATCTTTGTCATTTTAATAAATAGGGCCAGATCTTTCTCCCGTGTCTGTTTGAACATAAAGTTTCGAATCGGATTTATAGCTGCCTTTAATGCAATTTCCTGAGATATCTCCTCATTAAGGTACGGTTGTAATGCATTATTATTAATCTTCTGCCAAACCGGCATCATAATAAAGAAGGTTAGAAATAAAGCTAGTCCGGCAATAATCTGGTTAGATGGTGTTTGTTGAGTTCCTACTGCTTGTCTTAAAAAAGAAAATACAATGGCCAGTCTCGTAAAAGATGTCATGAGTATCAGAATTGCCGGTGCAAGGGTAAGAACTGTTAGTAAAAAGACGATTTGGAGTAAAACGGAAACGTCGCCGGGATCTCCACCTTTTTCTATACCGAATCGAAATGAGGGCAATACAAAATCTGCAGCCAAAACATTTCCTACAAAAATAAAGTATACGGCTATCGAAATGAAAAGGACAATTAATTGTCTTCTCTTTATATTATGAAATAATTTCGTGATCTTTTCCAGCATTCTCAATATTACCAATTTGCTCTTTGTAACGACTGAGCTTTGTTAAAAAGTTAATGTTGCCCGGTGTAATGCCCACAACAATTCTTTCACCCGATATCTCTATGACTTCTACTCTCTCCTTTGGCGATAGGTGCAGCGATGAGACGACTTTGATAATTAATTCGCCCTTGCCCTTACCCTTTGGGGACATAAATTTTTTCATTATGTAAAGCACAAGAACCAAGACACCAAGCACAATAAAAAGCATCGCGATTGTCTTAATTCCAGTGTTTATTAATTCGTGCTCAATCATCCATCACACCATCACTCGTTTAAGCTAAAGATTTAACCCTTTCGGTCGGATTAATGATATCGGTAACCCTTATTCCGAATTTTTCATCCAGAATAACAACTTCACCCTTAGCAACCAACTTATTGTTTACGTATATATCTAGTGGCTCACCAACCTGTTTTGACAGCTCGATAATGGAACCCTGTCCAAGCTGAAGCAATTCGTTCACAGGCATCTTGACCTTACCCAACTCAACGGTGATATCCAGAGGAATATCAAGGATAAGGTCCATGTCACATTCCCCATTATTGCATGCTTTACCATTCTGGGGTGCTGCACCGTCATTTTCTTCTTTTATTTGATCATTTACATCAACCATGTCGAACTCCTATTCAAGTCTATCAATTATTTTTACAGCCTTTTTCTTATTGCATGCTCCTGGATATCCAATAAATTTCGGGATATTTTCCACATTAACAATCACAGAGTTGCCCGATTTTTCTTCAAGCATTATTATGTCATCAACCTTCATACTCAACAGATCTGCACCATTTAATTTCGCCATCCCCATGGTGCAACTCAATTCTACCATCGTCTCCTGAATTCTTTTCTGAATATATTTTTTCCAGCTTTGATCTATTGCCATTTTTTCTCTTCGGAACTTATTTTCAAGTTTATCTTTTATAGGCTTAATGCTGGAATAGGGAATGCAAATGGTGATAAAACCATTACCATTTTCAAGCTGCACTTCGTATTTATTCACAATTACTAAATCGTCCGGCGTCCCGATGCCGACAAACTGCGGATCCATTTCCGATCGAATAAATACAGCATTTATTTCGTAAACATCTGACCAGGCCTTCTGAAAGTCGTTTAAAATAATCTTAACGATTTTCTCAACTATTTTGTTTTCAATTTTTGTAAATAATCTTCCTTCAAGTTTTACATGACTTACGCCTGTTCCACCAAACAAACTGTCAACAAATGAAAATACCAGAGGACCTTCCAGCACAACAAGTGAAAATCCTCTTAAAGGTTCAATGCTAAATATATTAAGGCTCGACGGCATCGGAAGAGAGAGAAAAAAATCACTAAACTTAACGGTCTCGGTAGAAGACAAATTGACATCTATAACTGATCTGCTGGCAACCTGAAGGTTTGTTCTTAAAAGACCGACAAGCCTTTCATTTATAATTCCAAGGGCAGGCATTCTGAGATGCACCGGACCGGCCGGCATACTAAAGTCATATACTTCAACTGAAGGAATTCCTTCGCTAACATCGGTTTCGGTTTCAACCATCCCTTCGGTTATTCCACCAAGAAGGGAGTCGACTTCATCCTGTGATAAAATATTCCCCATGTTTCACCTATTGAACAACAAATTCTGTAAAATAAATCCTGCGAACAACGCCATCTCCCAGAATTTGATTCATCCTTGATAACAGCGTCTGTTTCAATTCAAGCTTGGCTTCCATTGTATTAATCTCTATTAAAGTTTGGCTTGAAAGCAAAAGCAAGATGGTATCTCTTATTTGCGCGTTATGATTTCCGATAACCAGCACATCTTCTTCTTTTCCAACCTCGAGCTGCATCGTAATTTTCAAGTATCTTTTGCCAACCCCTCGTTTATCCTGAAGATTAACAACAAAAGAGTTTAAAGGGCAGACGATACTTACTTCTTCGTTTCTTTTTGTCTCAGTCTTTTTTTCTTTTCCTTTATTATACTTGCTATATCCATAAATCCCGCCGGCTCCGATAAGCAATACAAGCACCGCTATAATTATAAGCTTGAGCTTTGACTTCTTGGGCGCCTGTTCTTCCCCAGCGTTTTTTACTTCTTCTTTTTCCTCTGCCATTTATATCTCCTTTAAGTGTTTAAAGACTATCTCTACCCTTCTGTTTAAGGACCTGTTCCTTTGATTGGTATTCGGATACAGGGGCCTGGAAGATCCGGAACCTCCAACAGCAAATCTGGAAGGTGAAAGTTCTTTTTTCATTAATAAATAATCAAGAACAGAAATTCCTCTGTATGCTGAGAGTTCCCAGTTAGATCTATATATCTCATCTTTAATTGGAGTATTATCTGAATGTCCCATTACTAAAATATCATTTGGGCATCCCTCAATGGCATCACCAATGACATCAAGAACAGGATATGCTTCTTTTCGCAGTGTGGTCTTTCCGGGATCAAAAAGTATGTCGCCGTGAAAAGTAAGGGCAACACCCCTCTCATCATCAGACAGGGTGATATCGTTGTTTATATCTTTTAACATATTCTTAACATTTGATACGAGTTTTATTTTAGTTAAGAAATGCTTCTGATCAACAACCAATAAGCTATCGGTATCATTATATTTATTAATAAATCCACCCAATTTATATACTTCCCCGGCTCCTGAGAATTCAAGAACTCCTGTGGACTCCTTGAAATGCGTCATAAGATTCTTCAATTTTTTTGTATCCATTGAAGACATGGTAAGCAGAAGCACAAAAAAAGTTAAAAGAAGCATAACAAGATCTGCAAATGTTATCATCCAGGAGTTTGGATCTATTTTTTCCTCTTCACTCACTTCCATTCTCCATATCTGCTATTTAGAATATATTAAAATCAAATTTCTTGTATGTGAAAAAACCAGCTGGATTCTTTTTAAATATTCTTTTAATGTATTCGGGTGCTTTGTATTTTAAATCAATTTCAACCCTTCTGTTTTGTGCCCGTGATCGTATACTCTCGTTTGAAGTAATCGGATTATTGCTTCCGATCCCATAGGCTGTAAGTCTGTTAGGAAGAACCCCGCACTGTGAAACAAAATACTTTAGCACCTTTAACGCCATGATTGCGGACATCTCCCAGTTTGATTTATACCCTTTGTCAGGATGCACAGTGTTATCCGTGTATCCAGAGATCTCCACCGGAAAAGACCCTTTGGTTATAACCTGACCCAGCTTATCCAGAAGTGGCTGTATGGAAGGCTTTATTTTAAATCCGTTTCCCATAAATAATCCTGCTTCATTTATGATAATCCTCTTTTGACCGCCAATGGTTTCCAGTTTAATATCACCTGCAAATTCCTTAAGATCTCTTTTAACATATGACATGAGTTGCTCAAGGGTTAGTTCTTCTTCGATCATCGGCGCTGTTGGAGGCAAAGCCGACTTTCCTGTTTCCATTGGCGATAACCCGCCGGGCAACCCCCCAAAGGCCCCGATAAGTGATCCTATGGCCAAGCGCGTTCTGTTGTCATCTAAGACTGCAATGGAATTGAGCAAAATAAAAAATGTCAAAAGTATGAGAAAAAGAGAAACCGTCATTACCATTCCAATATCCACTCCAGAATCATCATCATTTTTTTTTTTTCTTTTACCCATTTACTTTGATTCCTTTTTATTGTTGGGCGGGATAAAAGCCAAAAGTTTCTGTTCAAGGATTCTAGGATTGTCTCCATTGGAAAGCGATATGATGCCCTGAATGGTCATCTCTTTTGTCAGCATTTCTTCTTTGCTTCGGGTTCTAAGTTTTCCTGCAGTGGGCATAAAACATATATTCGCCATAACTGAACCATAAAATGTCGTTAGCAGCGCTACCGCCATAGCCGGTCCAATGCTACTTGGATCATCCATACTCTGGAGCATCTGTACCAACCCGATTAATGTACCGATCATCCCCATTGCAGGAGAGAAGGTACCCATGCTGGTAAAAACTTCAGCGCCCAGTTGGTGTCTGCTTCTGACATAATCAACTTCCGTATTCAGAATTTCTTTGATCTCCTGGGGCTCCAATCCGTCAATTGAGAGTTGCACCCCTTTCTTTAAAAAATCATCTGTAACGTCCTTTATTTCGCTTTCTAAAGCAAGGATGCCCTCTTTGCGAGTTTTGGTTGCAAACCCTATAAATCTTTCAATGAGTTCGTCGATAGATATATTTTTACTAAAAAGTGCTTTTTGTACCACTTTTAAGACACCAAGAACTTCTTTTAAGGGATAAGCGATCAACGTTACGCCGATTGTACCGCCCACCACAATCATTAATGAGGGCACATTGATAAAAATGTTGAGCCCGCCACCCATAAAGATAGCCGTAAGTACAAGTCCAAAAGCAGAGACAATGCCTAAAACGGTTGCAATGTCCATAAAATCTCCTAATTTTTTTTCGAATAATTGTTTTGAAAATTAACTCTTTTTCAGTATATACAGCAACCTTTATGCCATATCGATTTTTAAAGGAATTATTTTTTATGAAGGAAAGATTATGATGACATTACAAGTAGATATGAATATTTGAATTTCGTTCAGGCAGGCGCTTTGGGTTAAGTTGCGTCAAGTATTGAGGCAGACGTCAAAATCTTGACATTTGCCTCTATAAAAGGAACAAGGTTGACCCGCAGGGCAAACGTATTTGATTCTGGTGCAGCGTAGCGACGGCGTGTATCTCTCTCCAACCGAATGACTGTTTGAAGGATTTTTGAGGTTTTACTTTTACTAAGGAGTACAAATCATACTCGACACTTTTTATTGATATGCCGACTTTGATATTAAATATAGAAAAAGTTACAAGTGCCTAAAGTGCGTTAAAGTTAAGGAATTTTTTAGCCAATTATATTTTAATGACAGCGCGTTAGCGCTTCCTCAACTTTAGGCACTTTAGATCACTTTAAACTTTAGGCACTTGTGAAAAATATATTACCTTTTGATATTAATGAGTTCCGAAAGCATCTGATCCGTTACTGTAATAATTTTTGAGTTTGCCTGAAATCCCCTTTGGGTGGTGATCATTTTTACCAGCTCATTTGCAATATCCACGTTCGATTGTTCTAACGCATTGGGTGCGATGCTCCCCAGCCCGTTGGTTCCGGGTTTGTTGGTAATTGCACTGCCGCTTTGTCTGGTTTCACTGTAGAGATTTCCGCCCTCTTTAAACAGCCCCTGGGTGTTTTGAAATTTTGCCAGACCGACCCGGTACAAAGGAATCCGCTGGCCATTGGAATAGCTCCCGGTGATGACGCCGTCCACATCCACGTTAACCCCTTCCAGATCTCCGGCCCCGTAGCCGTTTGCAGACTGAAAAGTAGTGGTTGAACCACTGGCATACTGTGTACTGGAAAGGGAGCTGTTGACCCAGTCAGTGCCGTCAAAGCGTGTCCCTAAATCAAGTTCGATGTCCTGCGTGGTGCCCCCTGAAAGAAAGCCAGGAGAAAAGGTAAAGTAACCATTTGATAGATCGTCGGTTTCGAGCTGCTCGGTCCAGTTGCCGGCGGCGGACAGATCAATTCCGTCACCCAAGGAGCCGGTTCCTGTAAATTGGAATAAATCAATATTCTCGATCACTCCTGAACCGCTGTTGAATTCCAACAGTCCGCGAGCGAGCATTCCCTCTGCCTCGCCGGTGGCGCCAAAAATGGCGCGATTGTCTTCAGCCGGATTGCAGGTAACAATAAATTCATACGACGAAGGGGCTTCGGCCTTATCAAAATAAAGTGTAACATCGTGTGTACTTCCCAGAGAATCGTATGCGCGGATGGTTGTCTGATATTCATAAGCAGCATCCGCCAACGGTACCGTAGCCGTTCCATCCCAAGCGCTCGCCAGAGAATCTGAGCCGGAACCATTCTCCCCAGCGGAATCCAGATTGACGATAACTTCCACGTTATCACTCGGTTGAGGCGGTGAAGTAAAAGAACTCATAACAATATCGGTGATTGAACCGATATCACTTCCGTTGTTATCGAGCTGCCATCCCTGGACGACATAGCCTTCGGGGTTTGTCAGATAACCGCTTTCATTAAAATTGAAATTTCCGGCCCTTGAGTAATATAAATTTTCCGTGCCCTGTTCATTTAAAACAAAAAAACCATCCCCACCAACGGCCAGATCCGTGGTATTGCCCGTGGATTCAAAGGAGCCCTGGGCAAAAGATGCCTGGATATCTCCAAGGGCGGTTCCCCTGCCGACCTGGGATGTTCCTGAAAGGGTGGCAACGGACTGGCTCAACAAATCCTGAAAAGCAAAACTGCTGCTTTTGAAACCCACTGTATTGACGTTTGCAATGTTGTCTCCGATAATCTGCATTGCATTGCCAAGGGTGGTCAGACCGCTAATCCCTGAAAAAAGTGAACTTGATAAAGACATTTTATTTCCCTCCTTAGTTATTTGCTGTTGTTTGACTGACTTCGATAATATTATTACTGTTACCGATTATTTTGTCTCCGATCATTAAATGAGACTGACCATTTTGATATGTAATTCCTGTAACTTCCCCGGATATATAGGTATTGGAAGGAATATAATAACCATTTTCATCTCTGGCGGTAATTTCAAACGTATAGGTGCCGTCTCCGACGAACTTTCCTGTGTCATCCCTTCCGTCCCAGTTCACGTCATGTTCTCCTTTGTCCTCCAAGCCCTTATAGAATGTCCTGACAATTAGACCCTGACTGTCATAAACATCGATGTTTACATACCCTTTTCCATCAATAGTGTAAGAACCGGATTGAACCGTTCCATTATCAACACGCATTGTGTTGTCGTCCGCCTTCACCGTTTTACCGATATATCCCAAATCATCACGTTGTTCGCTCTGACCATTAAGTGCTTCTTCAATATCTGCCAGCCTTGCATTCATTCCATACAGCTGTTCAACGCTGGTAAATTGTGCCAATTGGGCCGTAAATTCAGCACTGTCGAGAGGACTCAGGGGGTCTTGATGCTGAATCTGGGCGATAAACAGCTTGAGAAACTGATCCATGCCCAGTTCCTCTGTACCAGAACTGGATGATGTCTTTTCATTTCTGACAGATGATGCGCCATAACCTGTATTAAGTGCTTCTATTGACATTAATCTTTCCCCCCCTTCTTTTTTACTATGCCACTAAATCTACCAAATTACTTCCCGACATAATATTTATAGGTCTTTCATGTGGTCCTTCTGTATGATTATCTGAATGGAACTCCTCTCCATTAAAATCCTTTCTCCACCCCTGTCCGTTATCCGTCCTCTCTTTTGAAGCATTTAGTGATTGACCAAAATTAAAGTCGATCTGAACATCTACTTTCTCAAGTTTTACGCCATGTTGAACTAGGGCCTCTTTGAGTTCATGGATTTTATTCAGCAATAATTCTTTGACTGAATGATGCTCGGCAGTCATACTGAGCCTTAATGTATGATCTTTAATATCCATTTTTATTCTGACCGTTCCCAGACCAGAAGGTTTCAGTTGTAGTGTCACCACCTGATCCCCCCTGAGAATAGACCTGGATATCTGTTTTCCTACCTGATCAACGAGAGAAGCCGGGAGATAGCCTCTAAAAGGCCTTTCCCCTTGTTCAACTGTTTTAAGCGTATTTGTAAAGTTTAAAGCCTCGGTGTTCCTTGAGACATTGATTTGTCCTGATTCCGTATCCACACGATAGCCGTTTTCTTTCACCGAATTTATTAATTCTGTCTGCTTATTCAAATTCGAAAGCAAATCAGCTTTTCCGGAATGATTCGAAGTTCCTGCATTGTGTCCAACATGATTTTGGACTTTGACATTTTTTTGCTTGAGAAACGACGATATGGATTTATTTTTTCCTGATTTGTTTTTTTCTAAGGAAGATATCACTTTTTTATTAAACGCATGATGGCCCTTTTTGTTTATCTCCTCTTTTAACAATGATTCCGTAAAATGATAATTGGAAGAAAACTTTACAGAAGATGCGGATGAAGGTTTTTGTCCTGAGAGTTCAACCCGTTCAAGAATTTTATCCAGTGTATTTTTTATATCAGGCGACACCTTTTTTTCTTTGCCGACTTTTTCTGTAATCCGCTCCAGTGACGCTATAAAATCTTCCAAGGAGATCTGATCTGCTTTACCTTTTTCAGGTATATTCATACCCATCTTTTCCATTTTGTCCGAAATCTGCCGAGACAATTTCTGATCGACGACAGTCTTATTCTCTAAAGGTCTTCGGCCATTGATCTCTTTTAACTTTTCCACTAACTTATGAAGATTCAGCCCTCCACCTTCAATCCTTGCTTTACTGAAGACTCTATCCAGCTCTTTAGGAGTTAAATTAAAATCTCTCAATGCCGACTCAATATAAGGAACAGCGGCTGGTGCAACTGTCTCATCCTGATGTTCTTTTCTTTTCGCCGTCCCCAACTCATTTATCTTAAGAAATATTTGTGAAAGATTAAATTCTCCATTGGAATTATTTGCTTTTAGATCCTTTAAAAACCGTTCCACTTTTTCATGTGAAAAACCGGACTGTAAAAGAAATGTTTTAAATAGCGGAAGGTCCTTTTCTTTTAAAAAGGTCTTATTCAGAGGTTTTCCCAGAGCTAAAAGTTCTTTCTTGAAAGATTCAAGATAATATTTATATCCCTTTTTATTAGACGTCGTGTTTATTTTAGCGGGTTTATCAGACATATGAAAAGCGCTGTCTTTAGAAGCGTTAAGGGCTTTTAGCATATCGGACAAAAAATGCCTGTTCCCTTTCTCCGATTTAAAAGGTTGGACATTTCCGGATGCTTTTCCGTTAAGAAGTGAAGACATTAATTTGAGAATGATTGGGTTCGTCATGAATTTTAACCTCAATACTTTATCGATTTTTCCATATTCAAAAGCAAAGGGTGTACCAAATTTCTCAGATAATTTTTATATTGTGTAAATACAAACGGTTAATAAGTTTAGAGGGATACAAAACAAAGAATTTGAAACGCGGAAAGGACATATTTTACCTGCTACAAAGAATGTAAAAGGAAAATATTGCCTATTTAGTTTCTTAATTGCAAATTTTGTGCTTTTTGTGGCAAAAAATATCTAAGCTTACCAAGTGTGAAGTGACTAAAGTGAACTAAAGTGACTAAAGTTGTGGAATTTCGTCAATTTAATATAAACAGCCGGAGCGTAGCGACTCCTTAACTTTAGATCACTTCAAACTTTAGATCACTTGTAACTTTTCCGGCTTGTCTGACTTAGGACTCTCGAAGAAATATCTTGATTTTTGAATACTTTTAATATAGGGGTTTTAAAAATGAAGATAAAATGAGGATAATGATGAATATTGAAGTTGCAAATAATTGGCCATTAGTGTTGATTCCCTTGCCCAGGGAGAAGGCCCTGCAAAATGAATTCATAGCACCAATTTCCTCTCAAAATCACACAAACGCCACAATTTTTAATAATGTGTCGGAGATAGAATCGAATGAGTTCTGGGCAAAGGGATCATTTATAGATATCTATATTTAATGGCACCTTTTAATATATACGGTCCTTTTAGTCTTGATTGACAAGCCCTTCGCTTATTTTAGCGGCCTTCTCAATCTTTACAAACGAAAGTATTTTTCCGACATCATCTCCTTTCATTTTCGAAAGTAATCTTATCGCCAACTTTATGTCCAGTCTTTCAATCAGGTCTGCTGCATTCTGAGGCTTCATGGCTGAGTAAACCTTAATAAGATGTTTGAACTGCTGCTGCTCTGCCGCCGTTTTCTTGCTCTGTTCAGCTCTAATGTCATCCCTTATTTTTGTGAGCGTCGCTATTTTCTTGTTTATGTCATCCTGAATGGCTAAAAGCTCACCCTTTTTTCTTGCTATTCGTTTTTCTTCTTTTTCAAATTCAGCTTTTTGTTGAATGAGAAATTTCAGATCAATTATCTCTTCTGCCTTTGCCTCGTTTTTTTCATTTTTTAATTCTGCTTTTTCAGCATCTTTTTTTTGTTCTGCAGCGAAGGCGTCGGCATTTCCAAACAATTGAGACACGTCCGCCTGATACATAAAAACAGAACCCAGCCCTATCTTTACAATAATCAGCAAGGCCAATAGAATCTGTACTCGCGTCTTCATACACTTCGACCCTTTCCGGTTATAACGATTTCATCTAATATTTTTTGTTCCTCTCTTCTCATGGTTTCCATGTATTTCTTATACTGTAAATCCTTTAGAGTTTCCAAAGTCTTTTTCTTTATGGATGCTATTTTCAATATCGCTTCTTTCACCATCACCTTTTCTTTTTCCTCATTGAGCTTAAGATGAGCATCTTTAAGATCGTAATCTATTTTTTTCATAAAACTTTGAAATATTTGATACACGGGAACAGACATACCCTTTGTCTCTTCTTCACTGCATTCTTCTGATATTTCCGCTCTTTGGTCGACCAAACTAAGATGTTCTTTTTCCTTTTTCTGACATTCAATCCTGGCATTAAACACATCGATTTGAGCCCTTTTTCTCAGGTATTTTCTATAATCGAGTATCTTATTAAGCCGAAAAGAGTAAGACTTCATCGTCCAACCTCTATTATTCCGTCAACATTTCCTTCAAACGAACAATGCTTTCTTTAAAAGTTATACTCTGATCAATATCTTGCTGAAGAAAAGAATTGATCTTATGGATCATCTTTTTAGCGAAATCTATCTGTGAATCGGTGCCGTCAATATAAGCCCCGATATTGATTAAATCTTCCGCCTCTCTGTAGGTTGCAAGCACCTTGACAAGTTTTCTTGCCATATTCAAATGATCACCCTCAACAATATCATGCATCACCCTGCTAATACTGCTTAAAACGTCTATTGCAGGGTAGTGCCCTTTATGGGCAAGGTCCCGTGACAGAACAATGTGGCCATCCACGATGGAACGAACGGTATCTGCTATAGGTTCGTTCATATCATCTCCTTCAACCAACACCGTGTAGATTCCCGTAATACTACCCTTTGTTTCTACAGTTCCGGCCCTTTCCAAAAGCTTTGGTATTTGTATAAAAACACTGGGCGTATAACCTTTTGCTGAAGGTGGTTCTCCGGCTGCCAAACCAACCTCTCTTAATGACATGGCAAATCGAGTGATTGAATCCATAATGAGGACGACATCCAACCCCTTGTCTCTGAAATATTCAGCTATGGTAGTCGCAAGGTGAGCGCCTCTTATCCTGACCAGAGCAGGAGAGTCTGATGTTGCTGCAACGACAACTGATTTTTTAAGTCCTTCTTCACCAAGATTTCTTTCAATAAATTCTCTAACTTCTCTTCCCCGCTCGCCAATAAGGGCAATTACTATGACGTCAGCAACCGTGTGTCGAGCGATCATACCCATCAATATACTTTTCCCAACACCTGAACCCGCCATAATGGCAATCCGCTGACCTTTCCCCAAGGTATGCAAGGCATTTATAGAACGCACACCCACATCGACCACCTCATTGATAATCTTCCTTTTTAAAGGATTGATGACATTCCCATAGATTGGATAATCAACTTTTGCCTGTATTGCTCCTTTACCATCAATGGGGTGTCCAAGACCGTCTACAACCCTGCTTAAATATGCCTCTCCGACTTTAATTGTCGGGCTTTTATTTATATCGACAACCCGGCTTCCAGGTTCTATCCCACGCATTTCTCCAAAAGGCATCACAATAACCTTTTTATCGTTGAACCCAATGACTTCAGCTTGCATATTTTGGCCGCTGCTATTTTTTATGCAGCAAAGACTCCCGATGCTCATTCCCGGACCGTTCGCCTCTGCTACAATACCTGCAACTTTCACGATCTTGCCTTCCATTTTAATTGGCTGACATGATTGAAGTGCTTCTTGACATTTATCCCATTGGATTGTTGGTTTAAAATCCGTCATTTTTTATTTTTTAACCCTATCGTTTTAGTACCTTAATTGTTAATTTTGTGCATTTTATGACAAAAAATTATCTCAATTCATTGAGTGTGAAGTGCCTAAAGTGATCTAAAATGCCTATTTATCCCGTATTCATCGGGAAAGTTAAGGTATTCTGTCAATTTTATTTAATATAAATAGCCGGCTTCCGGCTCGTAGAGCCTACAGCTCGGAGAGAGCGTAGCGACTCAATGTTAAGCGTTTAGCAAACGAAACCCGTGCACACTCAAGCCTTAAAATGTTACTCAAGAGATTCCTGTAAGCATTGATGAATATTTTCCAGCTTCGATTCTATCGTCGCATCAATATTCCCGTAGGGAGTTTCTAAATAGCATCCCCCTCTTGATACGCCAGGATCGGAAGTAACAACGATCGATTTTAGCCCCTTGTTTTGATTAAAAAGTTCCGGTCTCAATTTTTCTACATAATCGTAATCATCCGGATTAACATTAAAAACAACTTTACTCTTTTCAACCGCCAGTTTCAGTGCATCAAAAATGGCATTTTTTATTACAGACTCCTTTGATCTCACTTCGTGATGAACGATTTTTTCAACAACAGCAAATATCAGATCTATAATTTGCCTTTCATATTGTTTTAATACATCATGCTTGAGGCTTGCCATTTCATTGAAAAGATTTTCTATATTTTCTGAGACTTTTATGGCCTTCTTTTCTCCGAATTCAAATCCGTCTTTTTCTCCTTGGGCAAAACTCTTTTCATATGCTTCCTGTTCGATGGCGGAAATTTTTTCTTGCGTTCCCAATAAATCATTTTCGGTTCCTTCTTTCTTACTGCCGGGATTTTCACAAGCTTCAAGGGGAACAAAATTTGATCTCTTTCTTTCTCCGATATCTAAAGATACAAAATCGTTTATTCTCCCTTGCTCTTGAAACTCATAGGATTCGAAGGACTCCATTTCATATTTATGCCATGATTCTTCTTTGCCGGTTGACTTTCTTATATTTTTAGACAAAGACATCATCGCCACCCTTAGACAGGACTATTCGTCCTTCTGATTCAAGCCTCTTTGCTACTTTAATTATCTCTTGCTGGGCTTCCTCAACCTCACTCAACTTAACCGGTCCCATGACTTCCATATCTTCCTTGAGCATTTCTGAAGCTCTTTCTGACAAGTTACTGAAGACTTTATTTTTCATTTCGTCCGAGGTCGTCTTCAATGCCTTGATGAGCAACTGATTGTCCACATTTTGGAGAATATCTCTAAAATGTCTGTTTTCGATCTGAAGAAGATCTTCAAAAACAAACATCTTTTGTCTTACCATATCTGCCAAATCGCCGTCTTCATTTTCTATATGAGACAAAACCGATTCCTCTGTGATCCCATCGACCTGATTTAAGATATTTGCCAGAGTCTCTATCCCATCGCACTTTCTGGTAGCGCCTCCTATTTTTGAAAGCTCGTTTTTCATTACTTTATCAAGCTCCTTTACAATTTCAACATCAACCTGTCCTATTTGGACGATCCTTAAAGCTACGTCGATTTTGAGTCCTTCAGGTAAAGACTTAAGGACTTCGGCCGCCTTTTCATATGGCAGGTAAGACAAAATCAGCGCAACAGTTTGGGGATGCTCTCCCTGGATGATAGTGATTAAATTCTCGACAGGAATATAGGCAAGATCACTAAAAGGAACACTGCTGCCTTTTTCACCAATGACTTTAAAAACTTCCCTGGCACTCTCTTTATCCATAGATTTATTTATAACCTGTTTAAGAAAATCTTCCCCTGATACAACCATATTACTATCGCTTTTAAAGTTAATGAGGAACTCATCCATTACCGTACTTAAGACATCGGAAGGAATATATGTGATTTCCGACATATATTTCCCGATTTTTTTTATGCTTGCTCCATCCAATTCTTTAAATAAAGCTGTGGAATATTCCTCTCCCATTGTCAGAAAAAGGATTGCAGCCTTCTGCGGTCCTGATAATTTATCGACGCTTAGTTTCATAATCGTTATTATTCCTGTTCACCTATCCATCCTTTAATGAGCTGCTGAGCCTTTTCCGGATTATTTTGCGTTATTTCGTTAACTTGACTCTTCATGCCCAGACTTCTTGATCCCGGAAGCTGAGCATATTCGTCTGAAACTGCAGTCAGTTCCTCATTCATCAAAACAGCTTCTTTGGTTATCCCTTTCATGCTTTTGAGCAAAGGTTTTACGATGAAGAAAAAAACCATAGCAACCAGTAAAAGATTAACGATTGTTTTTCTATAGTCTTTCACGATCTGAAGGATTTGATCTAATTTACCGGGCGCAATTGGAACTTCATTATCCATTGAAGATGTCACTGAAAATGAAATTGAACTTACGGAAATCTGGTCCTCCCTGTCTTCATTATATCCCATGGCTTTTTTTACAATTTCTTCAAATTTCTTTAGCTCCTGTTCAGTTCTCGGGATATATTTTCTTTTTGTTGTCCCATCGTTTAACTTCTCAAACTCATAAATTCCGTCAATGACTGCTGCCACAGAAAGGCGTGTGATTGTCCCGGAGGATTTCAAGATTGTCCGGGTGATTTTATTGATCTCATAATTTGTAGCAACATCCTTTTTGATCCTTTCATTCTGAGTTTCCCCTGGAGATGGCATAACACCACGTCTTTGATTAATTAACGCTTGTTCCGTTTCGTCCCCTTTTTGACCCATATGAGAGTTTTCTTCAATATTTCTTGAACTTCTTACAGATGTTGCTGTTGGGTCGTATTCCTCTTCATTTAAGGTAATCTTGTCAAAATCGATCTCGGCAGTTACTCGAACGATTGCATTATCGATACCGACAATGCGTTCCAGCAGGGTTTGAACATTCTCTTTTGTCTGATCCTCAATCTTCTTTTTATAGTCTAACTGCGAACCGCTTAACTCAGACGATGCACTGTCACCTGTCCCGCCCTTAAATATAAGCCTCCCTTTTGTATCCACTACCGTGACATGTTCGGGTTCTAGCCCTTCCACTGCATTAGCAATAAGGTGTACAATTGCAGCAAGCTTCGCAGGGGGCAAATTTACTTGAAGATCCAGTTGTATGGATGCAGATGCAGATTTTTTATCCTCGACAAAAAGTGATTCTTCGGGAATAACGATAAACACTCGGGAACTTTTTACTTCTTTGAACTGGTTGATGGTTCTGGACAGTTCGCCCTGAAGGGCTCTCCTATAATTGAGTTCCTGTACAAATTTTGTGGTTTTAAAATCTGTTTTATCGAATATTTCAAAGCCAACATTTCCTCCACTGGGAATGCCGTCTCCTGCCATGGAAAGACGCAACTCGTATACCTTTTCTTCGGGAACCAAAATTATCGTCCCGTTGGCTTCAACTTTGTAGGGAATATTTTTTTGTGTGAGTTCAGTAACAATAGCATTGGCGTCTCCTGAAGAAAGGTTGCTGAACAGAATCTGATAATTTTCTTGATTTGCCCAGAAAAACATAAAAAGAAAGCCCGTTATCACAAGAACAATTACAAAAATCATACTGATCTTTTTAGAAAGGGGCAGTGAATTTATAAGTTTGAGAAATTGTCTAATTGGATCATTCATCCCTATGGTTTCCTTACGACGTACCTTTTCTCACCCATTGTTTTACCCTGAATTTCTTATAAAGAATTTCGGTAAATTTATAAACGAATCAAACACTTTTAAATACGTAGCAGCTTTTTCTAAAAACCCATATGTATTATTTCTTTATAGGCTTCTACTGCTTTGTTTCTTATTGTAAGAAGCAATCGCATGGAAATATCAGTCTTTTGAAGATTTATCATTGTCTCGTGAATGTCTTTTTTACCATTTAAAAGTTCCATTACCGACTTGTTTGATTCTCTTTCTTGTCCATTAACATTATCAATGGCACCCTTTATAATCTTGCCAAATCCTTCAGTAGGCTTCTTGTTTACATTATCTATTTTTTGCGCCATCGCCTGCTGAAAATCTCTAATTCTTATATCATTCATGTCTTATCTCCCGATTTCAAGTGCTTTAATGGCCATTTGTCTCGTCGCTTTAATGGCCGCTATATTGGCTTCAAAGGCTCTTCGAGCCATCAGCATGTTTGTGGTTTCTACAATTAAATCAACATTTGGTTTATATAGATATCCCTCGCTATCAGCATCAGGATGGCTCGGGTTATAGACTTTTTTAAACGGGGCTTGATCTTCGACGATGTCCTCAATTTGTACGCCCTTAACACTAGAGTTAAACATTTTATCAAAGTCTTGATCCATCTCCTTTGTTCTCATCACAACCATTTTTCTCCGATAAGGCCCCCCTTTTTCTGTACGCGTCGTCTCTATATTAGCAAGATTGCTTGCGATGATATCCATTCTTTTTCTCTGTACATAAAGACCAGAGGCGCTGGTTTCAAGAGATTTTAGAAAATTCATTTTATCGCCCTCCCTCTCTAATAACTTCTTTCAGCAAGTTCATTTTTCTTAAAAGTGCTTCAACAGCCGTCCTGTATACTAAATTATTTTCCGTCAGTTTGGTCATCTCACTGTCAATATTTGCCCAGTTATATCCATTCCATACCCCCTGTTCTTCATAAGGCTCTATCATTTGATCGCCATTCATCTGCATGCTGATGTGTCCAGGATTTGTCCTCGCTAAATCCGTTTTATGATTCGTTTCAAGTGCTCTGTTCAATTCGCTTTTGAAATTTATATCTTTTGTTTTGTATCCAGGAGTATCCAAATTGCTAATATTACTTGTTATAACAGCATTTCTCTGTTGAGCGATACTAATTGCTTTTTCAAGTGCATAAAATGTTTTTCCAAAGGATAATTTGTCAGGCATGGTTTTTTCCTTTACACATCTGGGTTAATTTCCAACAATCTCGTAAATATAATAAATAAATATTAGCAATTTACATGCCTTTTTTACTGTATTTCCATTTTTTTTCGATATTCGTTCATTTTATTTCTAAGTGTTCTTACACTTATTCCTAAGATTTCAGCCGCATGGGTTCTGTTTCCATCGGTGTGGTCCAGAGTATTCAAAATGACATTTTTTTCTATCTCTTTTAGAGAAACTGTTGTAGCAATCGGTTGTGTTACAAAGTTAGGCTGTCTATCTTTCTCGGTTAGAAAAAGGTCTTTATTGCTTATTAAATCCTCCTTACACATCAAGACTGCTCTCTCTACGATGTTTTCAAGTTCCCTAATATTACCCTTCCACGTCATTTGCATAAGAGAGGCAATGGCCTCGTCTGTCAGCCCTTTGATAGATCTGTTGTCCCGCTCGCAGTATTTTTTGACAAAATGTTTTGCAAGCAGAGGAATATCATCCTTTCTTTCTCTCAGTGGAGGTAAATGCAATGGTATTACATTCAGTCTATAATGAAGATCTTCTCTGAATTTTCCGTCCTTAATTTGTTTTTCAATATCACGGTTTGTGGTGGCAAGAAATCTTACATCAACAGGAACAGGATTCATTCCACCAATCCTGTCAATTTCTCTTTCCTGCAACACTCTTAAAAGCTTGGATTGAAGCTGATAATCCATTTCAGTAACCTCATCCAGAAGCAGGGTCCCGTGATTAGCCAGTTCAAATTTTCCTTTTTTTCTCGAGATTGCGCCCGTAAATGCGCCTTTTTCATGCCCAAACAATTCACTTTCAAGCAAGTTTTCCGGAAGAGCTGCACAATTAACAGCAACAAATGGCTCCTCTCTCCGGGAGCTGTGACGATGAATATACCTTGCGAAAAGCTCTTTTCCGGTTCCAGATTCTCCCTGTATAAAAATTGAAGCTTTGCTGTCAGCGACATCTTTTGCAATCTCCAAAAGTTTTTCCATTTTCTTATTCTGTGTGATTATTTTAAATCTTTTCCTTGACTCCTCTTTCCTTTTACCATTTGAACCATTGGCAACAAATGAATGAATTAACTGCATCATTTTAGGCGTCAATGGTTTTAACAAAAAGTCTTCTGCTCCAAGCTTCATCGCCTCAACCGCCTCATTAACACAGGCTTCATCTGCTATAAGGATTACAGGGAGTGTTGTTTTACATTCCTTTATTCGCTTTAAAAGGCTAATCCCATTGATTTGAGACAAATTCAGATCGCTTATGACAAGGTCATAGTGGTTTTTAATTATTTCTTCATAAGCCAACCGTCCGTTGGTCGCAGTTTTAACCTGGTAGCCTGATTCAAGAAATATCTTACATATCTGATGTGACTGACTGTTAATGTCATTATCCGCCAGTAGTATTTTCTTCCTAGTCATCTTTAAATACTGTCTCCTAATTCATGAAACTAGTTGAGCCTCTCGGAAATGTTATCCTTGTTAAATTGAATCTCATCCATCCTCTCTTTAGCCAGATTGCTCCAGAATGGATCATTGAGGCTTATGATCTGATTATAAAGTGCAAGAGAATCTTCTTTTTTATTTAACCGCCAGTAGCATTCGGCTAACTTTAGCTTGAGCGGATTTTTACTTGAATCTTCTTTTGTTGTTTGAATGACCTGATTAAAAATATTTAATGCTTTTCGAACATCACCTAAAGAGAGATAGAGATCACCCAATTCCTGATCAATATTGTAATCCGTAAAATCACAATCTTTTTTTATTTCGTTGACCTCGTTTATTGCCATCAAAGCGTTTTCTTTGGAGTTGCTGCCCGTTAATGCCTTAGCTTTTTCGATCAGAAGCCGAGCCCTTTGACATTTTGGTACAGGATATTTTAAGGCCTTAATAAATGTATCAGCTGCCGGCTTATATTGTTTTTGTTTCAAAAGAATTCTTCCCCGTAACTGGTATGCTTCTGAAGCAAATTTGCTATACGGATGATTGGCTATCAATATATCAAATTTTTTAAAGGCGCCTTCGCTGTTGTCTTGCTCAAATAAATATTTGCCCATTGTGAATAGAAGATCAGCGGGTTTATCATTGTCGGCTAAAAGGATATCAGCCTTTTTAAATACTTCTATGGCCATATCATCAAGATTGATATATACAAAGGCTCTTGCAACAGGCAAAAAGAGTTCCGGAGCATTAACCATCGAAAATATTTTTTCGTCTTTAAGATACAAGTTTATGATTTTTAAATGTTTATGATTTTTAATATCTTTTTTCAGCATACCCTCAATTGTTACCATCAGAGCATGTGATAATTCTTTTTTTAAAGATGTCTTTGGATATTTTTCAAGTAATTCTTTTAAGACTTTTAGACTCTTTTCATACTCTTTTTCTTTCTGATATGTAATACCTAGTTTTAACATTGAAAGTTGTATCAACGGATTCTTTTCATCTTTTTTGTCAACAGAATCGTTTACGATATTCTCATATATTTTTTTAGATGAGCCCATCTCTTTTCTTGTTTTTTCAATCCAGTCTTTGTCTTCTTGCTGTTCAGCAAGCCTGATTTTACTTATGATTGCCCCATCCGTATCCGGGAAGCGTTCAAGGACCATCCGATAAAATTTTACAGCATCCTCGATCAATCCTTCATTCCGATACGTATCTCCAATCTGGTTAAGTACGAGATGGTTTATTTCTCTCTCAGGGCATATATTATAATATCGATACAGGTTTTCTCTGGCCTTTTGATTATCTCCCAGCTGGTAATAGTTATATCCTATATAGAGAGAAATTTCCGGGTGCTTATATATATTCTCAGGATCTTCTTTGTTTAGTTCATTGAGAATTTTGAGTGATCTGTTAAATTTATTCATTTCAAAAAGAATTTTTGCTTTTTCTTTTCTTGCTTCTTTTCTCTCAGATAAATTTGGATATTCGGAGGTGATGGTTTCTAATTCATCCAGTGCGGACAGGGCATCTTCTTTTCTATTCCTTAAGAGCAACACCCTTGTTTTTTGCATTAATGCCTTTATCCGTAAAATGGAGCCTTTGTCTTTCTTTAAAACAAGATTATAATAACCCATTGCCTCATAATAATTTTTAACATGAAAATACAGGTTGCCAATGCTAAATAGAGCATCCGGAACATACTCGGAAGTTGGGAATCGACTGATGGCATCTTCATAATGATCTTTAATTTCTTTATATTTAACCGAGTCAAATTCTGTGCTTAGGTGATCATAAGATTTCGCCAAAATAAAATATGCTTTCTCTGTATATCTCCCATGGGGATATTTTTTTATTAAACGGGTAAGATTTTCAATTGCACCTTCCCAGTCTTTAGCTTTATAAGTATTAAGGCATTTTAGGTAAATGGATGTATCTTCTTTGCCGTCATCTTCCACCATTTGGGTCAGTTTCTCTTCAGGGCTTGATTTTGTCAGACCATCTTCTTTTGATCTGTTTTGTTTTTTAACAACATTTTTCGCTCCTTTTTCAGGAGCACTAATTTTTTGATTGTCTAAAGTTTCTGAAATTAATGGCGTCATTTCTTCTAAGACTTTATTTTTATGCGGATTTTCAATATCTTTAGGGATATCGTTTACCTTCACATTTTCATTTTTTTTAAACGTCGCTAAATCCTTTGTTTTTTCAATGACATTTGTTGTATTATCATGCTCTTTTTTATCTTCGCCTTCTTTTGATTTAAAAGTGATAATTAATTCATTATCAACAGACTTATCGGTAAAACTGGGGACAACGGAACCCTTAATATCAAACACTATCCTTATTTTTTGTGCATGATATCCAATTCTTATAATTTTAATGTCAGAATTTTCCACCACCTTAGACACCCCTCCCAACAAACGCGCCGCACAAACGATATCAACAAGGATCCTGGGAGGTGCTTTAAGGGGTTTGATTATATATTCAGAAATTTTACCGTCACCCAAAACAGTTGCAATGGTTTGACCTTTGGATTTATGTGTTTTGATTGAAACAATCCTGCTTATCATCCCTTTATATGCTTTTTTAGTAGACGGATGCGGACTTGCCGCAACATTATTAAGATGCAACACAAAAAAAAGGGATAAAAATAAGACAGAAATGGATCTTATAAAGTAGCCTTTCATATGGCATTTTTACAGCAATTAGTATGCCAACGGGATTGGAATAATGGCGGGATGGTATCATGGAATATTGAAAACCCACTTCTGGTGATAACACCATAAGGTTTTTAATTCTAACCATCTGATTTGACTTTTATTATTTAAGATACTCTTTTTTCTTGAATTGCCTCAATATACATAGGAGGATGTTGTAATGGTGGAATGATGGACTCAAAAGAGAATGTGCAATTGATGTCGACCGTCATTTTTTTGACAATTGAACTTCCCGTATCAAGAGGAAAAGGGGTTTAAATCATTATAAACCAATGACGGTCTTAGGCAGAGGCGGCTTCATCTGTTTCTATGTTCTGTTTTTTAATCTTTGCCACCAAAGTTGTTCTATTGATATTTAGAAGTTTTGCAGCTTTTGATTTTACCCAATTGGTTTTTTCCAAGGCCTCAAGAATAATCCTTTTTTCATAATCTTGAACCGCTTCGTTAAGGTTCAGCTCATTATCTATGATTACCTCATTGTCCGGATGACGCGAACCGCTAACATTTTGCATATTTTCAGGTAGATCATCAAAGCTTACTACCGGACCCTCACAAAGGATTGTGAGTCTTTTTATCACATTTTCAAGTTCTCTGACATTTCCAGGCCAGTCATACGCCAATATTGCATCCATGGCAACTTGGGAGAAACCCGTAAGCTTATCACTCTTTCCTTTCTGAAATTTTTTAAGGAAAAAATCGACAAGTAAAGGAATGTCAGATCTTCGCTGTTTTAAAGACGGAACCTTGATCGGAATAACATTCAATCGATAATAGAGGTCTTCTCTGAACTTCTCCATATTAATGGCAGTTGTTAAATTCTTGTTGGTGGCTGCGACAAACCTTAGATCCACATGAAGGGTCTTTGTCCCGCCCACTCTTTCAAATTGTTGTTCCTGTAAAACCCTCAGCAATTTTATTTGCAATGTCGGACTCATTTCTCCGATTTCATCCAGAAAAATGGTGCCACCGTTTGCCATTTCAAATCGACCGATTCTCTTCTTATAGGCACCGGTAAAGGCGCCTTTTTCGTGGCCAAAAAGTTCGCTCTCTAACAAAGTTTCCGGTATAGCGCCACAATTAATAACAACCAGCGGATTATCGCCCCGTTGGCTGTTATAATGAATCGATCTTGCTATTAATTCCTTCCCTGTACCACTGGCACCGGTGATCAGGACAGTGCCATCCGAATCAGAGACCTTCTCGATGAGATCGTATATTTTTTTGATAACCTTACTTGTTCCGACAATATTTTTATAATGATATTTGCCCTTTAATTCCTTTTTAAGCCGAATATTCTCTTCTTCAAGATTCTTAAATTTAAGGGCTTTTTCAACATAAATGAGAAGCTCGGTGGGCGACACAGGTTTCGTGATGTAATCAAAAGCGCCTTTCTTAATGGCTTCAACTGAACTTTTAATGGTCCCATGGCCGGTGAGAATGATGCACATGGTTTTGGGTGTTTTTAATATCGCATTTTCAAGAACCTGCATACCGTCTACATCGGGCATCATGAGATCTGTTAAGACCATGTCATAATCATTGTTCTCCAGTTCTTTGATGGCGGATGCGCCATTAGAGACCGTTTTTACTTCGTAATCATTAGATTCCAGAATATCGGCGATGAGTTTTAATACATCTGGATTATCATCAACGACTAATATTTTTGCCATAATATGTTCTCTTAATATGTTCTCCTAATTAGAAGGCAGACATGGGGAATTTATATAAAACATCAATTCCAGCAAAAAGTCAATTTTTTGATTTTTAAAGAAACTATCATTGTCTAATATTGTAATATTAAAAACAAATCAAGGGGAAAAGGTTTAAGTGTGCATATTTCATGCATAAAATTCGGGGGGGCTACTAAATAGGGCAAAAAAAAACAAAATCATAACGTGCTTGAAGGCACCGGATCGAGAATCCTTGCGATTACGTGGTCATTGTGGGCAAAAATCGACCTCTAACTCAACATACCGCACTTAAAGGACGCATTTTTCCGGTATGAAAATTGGAAGGAAGTTTAGATAAAATCCCCGCGATTGAACTTATACATCGCCACCTTTGCCGTTACAGCCAAATCTTTAACGAGTCTGTCAAGGGCTTTATCATTTTGAACTTTATTCACGGCTTCAGACTCCATTAGGGTTACCTCTTTTTCGATACTGTCCACTAACGGTCTGATATCTTTTAAAGTCCTGACAGGATCAGCCAGTTCTCCGGCATAGTTATCTAAAAGATTAAGGATTTTTTCACTTTGCACGATGACATCACTTTTGCTGTCAACAGGACAAGGGCCGGTGCTTGCATGTAATTTACCAAGTTTTTGGTCAAAAATCTGCTTGAATTGATTATCGTCGTCTATCTTTGCAGTTGATAATAATTTTGCCTGGAATGAATTGCCTATTTTATTTATATCCATTTTTCAATCCTTTTTATATCTTTATATTTGTCTGGTCTATCTTTTATATTCGGCACAGCCAAACGGTTCCTTTAGAGAATTGTTATTATTTTTCCTAAATGTTGAATTGCTTTATGAATTCGAAAGTTAACTGTCAAATACCTTAGATAATTTTTCGTTGATTGTTTCTGCAGTAAACGGTTTTACGACGTAATTGCTAACACCTGATTTAACAGCTTCTACAATATTATCTTTCTGAGCTTCCGCCGTAACCATCACAAAAGGAATGTCCTTTAATTCATCATCTGATCTTACGGCTTTTAATAATTCTATTCCCGGCATCTCAGGCATATTCCAGTCACATAATATCAGATCAATTTTTGTTTTTTTGAGCTCTTTAAGGGCGCTTTTGCCGTCATCTGCCTCAACAATATTTTTAAAACCAATCTGTTTGAGAATATTCCTTACAATTCTTCTCATGGTGGCGAAATCATCGACGATGAGAACTTTCATATTCAGATCCATTGTTAAGCGTCTCCTTGTCTATTTTATAATTTTATTAATTTTTTAATCCATTCGTTAAGCATATCTCAATTAGGTTACCTTAAACACCTTTTTTATAAAGTTGGACGGCAAAATTTTCCTGCCAAAAGGAAATTTGTTCATCCTTCAAAGAACAACTGATACAATTTTAAGGTCCACTTTTTCTTTTTCTAAGAACTCCCCGTTGTCTCTGAAATACCGAGCTAACAATCCTTTCCTGGTCATTCACACTGACGTCAAGGAACTTTATCCCAAGAGAGTATAGGGTCTTACCAGATTCATCCGCCTTTGTTGAATGAACAACTTCACCAAATATATCCATAAAAACGAGGGGTATCTTTGAAAGATACAACTTAGAATGAATGATCTGTCCGGTTTCAACGGGCATGTCCACCATGATATTCATACCTGATCCACTGATATTGGTTCCTAGTCCCTGTTTGAACAGGCCCTCTATTTTATTACCTTTTTCTACTAAAAGCTCTAAGATCAGATCCAATTTTTCGTCAATTAAAAAGAGATAATTGACCAGTGAGGAATCAATTGCTGTATCAGCACCTATTTTTTTGTCAGCGATATCGATACCCGGTTCTATTTGAAAGTGAGGGGAAATTGTCCCATTAGACCTAACGAGCCCTTCATATTCATCTGAAGTCATTGTTTTGAATTTAATTTTAAAAGAAAAATTCCCTCTTACATAAGAACGTCTCTCATTATGAGGCATATTCGTCACCTTTATTCTAATATTGACCAAATAACACTAAAATATTTCAAAAAATATGCAACTATCGTACCATATTTTGAAAGATTTAATAACTCAGGTTTCGCAACCGGATATCGCTGAAAAGCCTTTGAATTGGCGGGCTGAAATAAATTTTTTAAGGTAAAATCGGAATCGTCAAATGCGTCAATATCTTGACGATTCATTTCGTTAGCCTACTATCAAAGAGTTCCGAGAGGCTTTATTTCATTTTAATGTAACATTTCAAACAGATAATACCTGTAACGGCTGATCCGGCAAGTATCGGAAAATCAATGGTACATATATTGCATATAATCGTTATAAGTAAAGATTACCATGACATTAGATGCTCTAAAGAAATTGGACGATGAACTGGACTTAAAACTGTCCATTAAAAAGTCGATGTTTATGAGTTTATTATTAAAGTTTTTTAAAATGTAAGTCCTGCGAAAGGTATCAGCATGAACGATAAAATAATGGTCATAAGCGATCAAGCCAAAGATGGAAATCTTTTTAAACAAATCCTTGGATCTAAAGGATTTGATATTGTAACAAAACCTATTTTAGAAGGTATTGAAGACATCCTTTCGGACGACAATTTTGGAGCCATTCTCGCAGACTATGATCAGGTGGGAGATCTTGCTTACAGCTGGATAAATCTTCTTCAGGAAAACAGGTCTCAATCGTGTGTAATCCTTTATGGAGAAAACAAAAAAGCAGAAAAGATTTCTGAGATTCTCCAAGCAGGTGCTTATAGTTTTATCTCCAGATCCAA
Organism: uncultured Nitrospinaceae bacterium; assembly: GCA_964195835.1. Lineage (GTDB taxonomy): Bacteria > Desulfobacterota > Desulfobacteria > Desulfobacterales > UBA11574 > UBA11574. The sequence goes on from CAXMTB010000002.1 coordinate 44,340, forward strand.
TATTTCAAAGCGTCTTTATGAAACTATTTTGGGAGGAATGGAAAATCGAAAGGCCTTTATTGAAATCTTGGGAATGATGAACACATTGAAAAACGTGAACGAAAGTCTCGAAAGGGAAAAAGAAGACCTCAGAAAAAAGAACCAGGAATTGAGCTTTATCAACCGATTGACCACCGAGGTGGCATATGATCTTAACTGGGGCTTGATTCTCCCCAGAATCTTAAATGCCGGTTTTCTCGATGTCATGAATCCGGCTTTGCTGGGCATTCTCTACCGCATCGGCTCCAAATGGAATCTGGCATTTCATCTATCTGAAAAAGAAATCAATAAAAAAATTATCGACGGATTAAAAGAAGATATGATCAATAAATTCTTTTCGATTTCAGGTGAAAGGGTTTCAATAAAGGATACGGACTTTCATCTGTATTCATCCGGCATTGAACTTTCGCCGGCCGACGCCATTCCCTTTTCCAAACAGATTATTATGCCTTTAAGTATTGCAGGGTCCACTTTGGGTATGCTTGCCATCCTGCCAAAAAACAATGAAAAACTGAACGACGAAAAAATGGAGTCGCTAACAACAATATCGAACATTCTTGCCATGTCTCTAAAAAATGCCCAAGAATACCATAAACTTAAAGAAATGGCTGTCAAAGATGGTCTTACCGGCATTTTAAACCGAAAAGGATTCCAGAACTTTATTCAAAAAGAATTCCACAGAGCAAAAAGGTATCACAGGCATCTATCCCTCATTATGATTGATGTCGATAATTTTAAGAAGATAAATGATTCTCTCGGACATCAGGCCGGTGATTTGGTGCTTCGGGAACTTGCCGGATGTTTAAAACGTTCTACTCGACAGGCCGATATTGTGTTCAGATATGGTGGCGACGAATTCGTCATCCTTCTTCCTGACACGGATATGGAACAAGCCAGAATGCTCTTGAAAAGAGTGTTGTCTGATGTCGAGAAGCATGCTTTTGAGTGGGAATCTAATAAAATGAATGTCAAAATAAGCTGTGGTATTTCGACGACCGGCGAGCTTGAAAACCATGAAGACGAAAAGGATTTAATCTCAAAGGCTGACACAAGGCTTTACAGCGCAAAACATTCGCAAAATCTCATGTATTGCATGGCATAAGTGTCTATCAGCCATACTGGAATTAATTTTTAATTTCTCCCTTGCTGTGAAGATCGAGAAATACATCTACAATTTTTGGATCAAACTGACTGCCTGAATTTTCTCTTATAATCTCAACTGCAACATTATCCGACATCCCTTGTCTGTATGATCTATCAGTGATGAGCGCATCATAAACATCCGCCACAGAAAGAATTCGAGCAAGAAGAGGAATGTCTTCCCCTTTAAGGCTGTCAGGATATCCCTTTCCGTCAAATCTTTCATGATGGTGTCTTATGATATCCTGTTCATCTGTCCACATCCCCAGATGTCCGATAATATTGCTTCCAATGACCGGATGTTTTTTGATAATTTCATATTCATCATCAGTCAGCTGACCCGGTTTTAACAGAATGCTGTCCGGAATACCGATCTTTCCGATATCATGAAGATTACCTGAGATATCCAGTTTGGCGATTTCCTCCTGCGAAAAACCGCTTTTCCTGGCAATTGACATGGCATATCCTGACACACTTGCCGAATGCTGTTTCGTATATGGATCTCTTGCCTCAATAGCTTCAACAAAGGCATAAAGGGTTGAAAAAAGATTTTCGTAAATATTTTCGTAAAGCGCCAGATTCTCTATAGAAAAAGATGCCTTCTCTATCAAGAAATTTAGATAATATATGTCTTTTTCACTAAAACATTTATCTTCATTGTTGATAATCGAAGTTAGCATTCCAAATACCCTGGACTTTATTTTAAGCGGAATGGCGATGATATTCCCGACTCCGTTTTGTCCCTTTATAAGATAAGGGATGCCATCACCACCAATTTTTTTAGCCATCTCTTTTTCTATATATACGGCATCATCTCTCTTTTTATTCTCATCTCTGAAAAAAGATGTGATGATTTCATAATCTTTCATTCCCGGGGTAAAAAAGCAGAAATGTGCTTCATCGCAAGGCGTAATTTTACCGGACAAATTGACCAACATTTTAAAAAGATCCTGGCTGTTTGATGCCTGATCCAGGTTCTGAAAAATAAGATTGATGTTCTTGACCTCTTTTATTTTTCCATACAGCTCCTTATTAATCTTAACAAGTTTCTTACTCTTTGCAGCCTCCTCCTTTAATAAGATATTTTCAACAAAGTTCGATCTTGAAGTCATTACTTTTGAAATCGTTGGAAGAATTTGCTCCATTTGAAATGGCTTTGTGATAAAATCCACGACACCGTTTTTTAAGGTCTCTATGGCAATATCCATGGAAGGATAACCGGTCATAACAACCACCGGAATGGTATTATCATACTGATAAATTTTTCGGGCAAGTTCCAAGCCGTCCAGTCTGGGCATGAAAAGGTCTGTAAAACAACAGTTGATAGGTTCTGTCTGGATTATTTCAAGGGCTTCATAACCGTCGCTGGCTGTAAAGAGCGTATGATTTGTCTCAGACTCAAAATAGCTTTTGAAAATATCAAGAATACACTCTTCATCATCAACAACAAGTATTTTTAAAGTTTCTTTCATTAATGGTTCTGCTCTTCTATTGGTAACAGGTTATAGCGATCAGAGTTCGGAATTTAGTTGTTCCCCGAAAGCTGTTATTGTTATTCTTCATTATTTATCGTTTCAAGGAGCTTATGTTTGAAAGTCTCAAATTCACTTTCGGTCAGGCTGCCGCTTTTTTTCAGTGAAGATAGGGCTTGTAACTTGTCGATAGTGTTGTTAGGAGAAGAATTATCGTTGTATAGATGATGCAGACTTGGCATGTTTGAAGAGAAAAAATTAATGCTTGATATTTTTTTGTCCGCTTTTTTTTCCTTTTTCAAAAGCATCAATTCATGGTAGGCATCCTTAATTTCCTTTAGTAATCCCCTGTTTTCTCTGAACAGTTTTATTTTGTCTATGGCATTATTTACCGAAATCCTTATCTCTTCAAGTTTACATGGCTTTCTGATGTAATCGTAAGCCCCCTCCTTTACGGCCATTATGGCGGTTTCTAATGATGCATAACCGGTAATAATAATAACAAGGACGTCGGGATTGGCTTTTTTAGCGTATTTTAATACATCCAAACCGCCGACTTTCGGCATCACCAGGTCAACAATTATCAGATCATATAAATTGTTCTGTATATGATCGATGCCCTCCAGACCATCATGGCAAACATCTATAGATCTTCCCTTGTCAGAGATACAATCTTTGAGAACATCCGCAACAGCCTTTTCATCATCGACAATAAGGATATTGATTTGCTGATCGATCACATTCGGCATTTATCAGGCAGTAACTCCCATGAGAAAATTTTTAGCCCTTTTGATCAAATATCATTCCAACCATCTCGTCCATTTTGGCAGCAAGATCTAATATCTCGTGAGATGGAATCTCTCTTACAACCTTTCCGGTAGATTCATCAACTACAGTTACCATCACTTTCCCGGAAGCCTTGTGAACTGAAAATTGCAGATTTACATTATGCATAATATTAAGATTTTTCATCACATCTGATGCCAGTTCTTCCAGGTCAGGTAAATCCAGGCTTTTAACAGGCTGTTGAACTTCTTTATCTTTCTGGTCTGTGGCCTGCTCTGCAGGAAGCCTTGCCTGAACAGCTGGAGCTTGGCTCTTTACTGATGCTGTAATAGGTTCAACTCTCATAATAATCCACACCCCCCTTTATTTTCTTGTCCTACAATTTTAATGAAAACTTTATAAAAAATCATATCACTGCCATTACGGGAAGCCTGTTTCCGGCATAAGCGGCAGAGACCCTTTTTTTTCTTTCAAACAGCACGAGTTGCCGGCCCAGTTCGTCCCGCTGGTTGCCGATTTCCGCCACAACCTCATGAACCTGGTCACGCGTTTCTTTTATCCGCTCGAGCAGTCCGGCATCCTGGCTTATGCCCGTTCGCTTGAGCGAATCCATCACATCCCTGTGTTCCTCGGCCAAACCTATGATCCCCCGGGCATCGTTTTCCCCAAGCGCGGAATTGATCCTGGCGGTAATATCCGCAAGACTTCTGTACAGAGTTTCATGTGTCTCAGATTGCAATACTCACTCCTCTCATCATTTCCGGCTGATTGTTTTCGGCATGAACAGACCCGCCGGCCATCTGGGCGGCCGCCTCCTTGAAACCTTCATACAATTTGCCCAGAAGCTGTTCCACCTCCTCCAGTGCTTCAGGATCATTTCTGATATTTGCGGTGGTCAGTCGATTCATCATATAGCGATACAGAGCCGCCATTTTATCTGCCAGATCCCCGCCATTTTCCCTGTCAAGCGCACAGTCAAACTCCGTCAGGATCGCCAAAACCTTTGAGATCTTCTCGCCCTTTAGTTTGGGATTTTTTTCTCTGATCCCTCTATGTGCGATTTTCAGAGAAATGAGGGCGCCTTCATAGAGCATCAAGAGAATCTCTTCTTTGCTTTCGGTCGAATTGGCCATTACGTTTCTGTAGCCGGCGTATCCTGTAGCGATCATAAAATTAGCTCCTATCTGTCATGTTCGTAAACCGGGATTTTGTATTCCCCGTTCGCAGTTACCTTTATTTTGATATGTAGTTATTCAGATTCTGCATGCCCAGGATCTGTTGACTCAAATAATTCCCGGTGGTCTGATATTCGGCAAGGAGTAATTCCAATGCATTGAATTGTGCCCTGGTGCGTGCTTCCCATGCCGAATTACGCATCTCTATACGTTCAACCTGGTCCTCAATACCGTCTATGCTGTTTTGGATGCCATGCGTCCTCGCGGCAAGGGTTCCGTCTGTGTATTTGAGTATGGCATCCAGGGTATCCTTCATGCGCACGGCAAACCCTTCAGATCCCTCCGTGGACTGGGTAAAAAACTGGAGCACATCGTCAAAATAATCATCGAGTGCACTATTAAGGATTGAAGAATCGACTTCAAGCCGCCCTTCCGTATTCAAGGTAATGCCAAGATCCGCCAACCGACTGAATGATTCAACCCCTGAAACCGTACCTGTGACCATGGTGTTGAGACGGTTGCGCATACCCTTTGTGGCGGCATCGCCCATCAGAACGCCAGCGGTCTCGGTAGCCGAGTCATAGCTCTGATATTCCTCAAACACGTCAATCGCCTCATTGTAGGCATCCACAAAAGCAGTGATTTTGGCAACGAATGCGTCCAGGTCTTTGCTTACCGTTAACGTCGTCTGGTTGTCAGGAGCGGCAGGTGCGGATTCAAGTGTAATGGTTACGCCTTCAATCACGTCAGTTATGACGTTGGTATCCCTTTGAATATTAGCAACACCATCGATAGTGATGATTGAGTCAGCGGCAGACTGGGTATTCAACAACTGGTTGCTCGCATCTCCGTCTTCATAGAACAACCGGGAAAGACCAAGGTTGTCCTTGTCTGCCTCGTCCACGTCGTCTACTATCAGGCTGATTTTGTTTGCCGCTCCAGTATCCTGTCCGGAGATAGTCAAGAAATAACTCATGCCGTCAAAGATCACCCCTGCCCGGACCCCGGCCTCCGCATCATTTATGGCCTGGGCCACATCCATGATGGTGTCGGTGGCAGACACAGCAATATCCGTGGTACTGCCATTCCCCACCTTGAGATGGAGGGTCCCTTCACCCACGTAGTCTCCCACGTTAAAAGCCCCACTCGTAAGTTTGTGTACCTTGGCTAATTGCTGTACCGTGATGTCATACGAACCAGAAGTGGCATTTTCGTCGGCAGATACGCTAAAAAGGTCGGTATCTCCTGAAACAGCAGAAAAACGGGTGAGGTTGCTCACGGAATCCAGGTCTTCCACAGCGGATTGGAGGCTGCCCAAGATGCCCTTCAGGCTCCCATAGGCCGACAATTCCACCTGATAAGCGGCCTCCTGCTGTTGAAGCTTGAGTATGGGTTTCTGCTGCAACTCCATAAGCTGCTCAATGATACTGTTGGTATCAAGACCTGATATGAGACCTCCGACTGAAATGGACATGGTCACTCCCTTCTTATTTCCAGGGGTTTCGCTCCAATCAACCCCTTATCCTTTTGTCAAATTGCGGCCTTCGCCATTTTCCTTAGTATAACTATCGTCATCTCACCAAAAAACTTGAGCTTTTTACACAAATTTGTTGCCCGTAATCATAAAAAAACCCCGCTTCCATTTTAAGAAAACGGGGTTTTGGTTTAAGGGTTTTTGTTTGCTTTCAGCCTTCTCAATTACTGAAGCAGGGCAAGCACTGTCTGCGGCAGCATATTGGCCTGGGCCAGCATGGCAACTCCTGCCTGCTGCATGACCTGAGCTTTGGTCAAATCAGCTGTTTCGGCTGCGAAGTCCGCATCCATGATACGGGCACGAGCGGCGGACACGTTTTCGGAGACGCTCTGCAGGTTGGCGATGGTGGATTCGAAACGATTCTGAACCGCACCAAGATCAGCACGAGTGCTGGAAATAAAGGCTAAAGCTTCATCGATCACATTAATAGCCGCATTTGAACCGGCCTGTGTTGCGACAGTCATATCGGCCACACTGGACAAAGAAGCAGAAACGTCAGCAGCTGCAAAATCTGTTAAAGTACCACTAACGGTAAAGGACTTTGAGGAGCTCATTGATACCTGACCACCAATATTAACTTCATCCAAGTTGCCGGGAGTGGTATCATTCTGCAGATTGGCGCTGACTGCAAATGTTGCCGCAGTTGCTCCAACATCAAGCACAAAGGCGTCATTGGTACCATTAGATACGTTACCAATGATGATGTTGTGACCATCTGAGTTCGTTAATGTGAGTGAACCGGCAGCCGTATTCAGCGAAGCGACAACACCGGTACTGGAGCTCTCGGCGTTGATCGCATCACGCAGTCCGGAATAATCTGTTGTTGACGTTAATGTATGCGAAATATTTACGACGCTGCCCTGGGCCGCACCTGCGCCGTTTTCTGTTGAAAGATCAAAAGAAACTGTATGTCCCATAGCCACGCCGGCTCCATACATTATATCAGCCGTTGTATTTGCCGTTGCTGTCACGCCGGTATCACCTGTAACACCATTGATTCCCGCCGCAATTTCAGATGCAGTTGCACTATCGGCATAAGTAACATCGGTCGAGCCTAAAGTACCGGATACCGTAACGGTGTCACCTGCTACCTGATTGACAACGTCTTCAACGCCTTCGACCAATTCACCAGCTACAGCACCAATATTTTGAATACTGGTTGCCGTATAAGCACCCATCGCTGTGGCAGATGCATTTCCGACAGTTATTGAGATACTTTCATTGGCAAATGCGCCAACATGGAATTTCGCGGCCGTAAAAGTTCCATCAAGAATTTTTTGACCGTTGAACGAAGTCTGTGAAGCGATTCGGGTCAACTCATCCTTCAGCTGAACAACCTCTTTCTGGAGGTTCGCGCGATCTGAGGCGGTATTCGTGTCATTGGCTGATTGAATAGCCAGCTCACGCATTCTCTGGAGAATGTTGCCTGATTCCTGCATGGCACCCTCAGCCGTCTGGGCCAGCGAGATGCCGTCGTTGGCATTTCTTACCGCCTGATTCAGACCGCGAATCTGCGAGGTCATCCTGTCAGAGATCGCAAGCCCGGCCGCGTCGTCCTTGGCGCTGTTGATGCGCAAACCGGATGACAGTCGCTGCAGGGATTTGTTTAACATGCCCTGTGTTTTTCCCAGGTTTCTCTGGGCGTTTAAAGATGCGATATTGGTGTTAATTGTCATTGCCATGGTTTATTCCTCCTTGAATTTTGGTCATTAGTCACTGATCACTTGCCTGCCCCGTGAAATCCAATTTTATTTCACCAGGGTCATTTGTTACTGACTACTGATCTCTGACATCTGACATCTGTTTTTTGCCGGCTTCCCTGCCGGCAGGTTGTTTAATTAAATGCATTACCAGTCTGAGTACTTACATCAATCTGGGCGTCCTCCTTATTTTCACCTCTTTTTTGTGCCCGTGTTTTCGTGTTCGTGTTTCCGTTGCTTGTTATTATCGATCCTTACCCTCCAAAGCTTAAGTAATTTTTTCGAAAAGCCTGCAACAGGTAGTTCTTCTGATAAAAACTAACATAGGACCATCTCCAAAAAAATAGGTGGGGCAAGGATTCAAGGGGTCGCTGTATTTTTTCCATTACTTCATTTTATCGGAACTTATATTTCTAAACTTAAATAAATTTTTCGAAACGCATACAGCGGTTTATTCTTCTAACAAAAACTAACATAGGATCATCTCCAAAAAAATATTGGGCGGGACAGGATTCAAGGAGTCAGGGCACCTTTTCCCACAGGGACATTGTCATTAGAAAAGCAGCTCAAAAGACAGACCATACCGTCCGGGCCGTTTAATCTCCAATCCATTAAATATTTGATGATATATGCCGATAATGTTAAAAGGACGATAGGACGACGGTTATCACGTATTTTAGTGGGGAATAAAAATGATACCGTTAAAAGAAGTCTATCTATAAGGACAAAAATAACACATTAAGCTCACAGTTGAAGCATTTGCCGGTTCGTTTTTTTTGATAAAAATTCATTTTTTTTCTAAAGTTTTATTCAAAAGCTTCCGATAAGAAAAATGAGGTGGCGAATCGTGATGATAACAGCTTATCAAGTCAATAATGTTCTGCGCGTTTACGGTGATCAACTTCGCCAGGGCAGAGTTTCCATCAGGCCGAAAAATACGGATGCCGGTCTACCGGACAGGATCAGTATCTCTACAAAGGCCCGGCGGAAAACAATTATTGATAACATTACCGAAAATATTGTAAATAAGATTACACAATACGGGCCTTACGATAAGGTCGAGAAAGAGGTGTTTGAAAAACTTGAAAATGAATATGGAGGACAGTTGGCCATTACCGGAGATAATCCCAATGGGCTGATATTCAAAGAAATTGATGAAAATGGTGAAACCACAAATTCACTTTCCATCGAAGATTCAAATTTTTTAACCAATAAATTAAAAGAAATCACCGAAGAAACCATAGATAAAAATATGAAGTAGAATTTTAGAGGGTAATATGAGGGTAATATAATGAAAATTGACAATAGAATCATTCACTACGAAATAAGCAAACAACTCCCCAAACGCCCGGAAAATGAAATAGAGGGAATGGGGGCAAAACAGACTTCTAATGAACCAAAGGTTGAAGAAAAAAACACATCAGGGCAAGATACGATTGTTAACCTTTCCACGGCCTCAAAAGAGGTCCAAACCGCAAATGAGATTATCGCATCTGAACCGGATGTGAGAGAAGATAAGGTCTCTGAATTAAGAAAAAGGATCGAATCCGGCAACTACACTGTCGACAACAAGGCTGTTGCTGGTAAGATTGTAGAATCGTTCATAGACGAAATTTCCTAACCATCCCCATTTCAACTTAAAAACAGAGGGCCTTACGGATTGCCCTCTGTTTTTTTATTCCAACATTGCCTTCCATCTTAATAACACACCAATAATTCAAGTTATACAATCGCTTCGCGATTCTATTTTTCTAAAGACATAGGGATATGGCGCAACACCGGTAAGATCCTCTGTTTCAAAGGGAACCGTTTCATGGGACCCCAAGACCAAGATTCCACATGGCGCAAGACTTTCCAAGACCTTGCTGAAAGCCCTTTTTTTCAGTTCCTCCTCATAGTAGGTCAGAACATTGTTACGCAAAAAGATGATATCAAAATCTGATCCGGGGGGGTCTGAAAGCAAATGATGGTTATTCCATGTAATGCCCTTCTTGAGTGACGCCTTCATCTCAAACAATTTTTTACCACCCTTTTGTTTGAAATATCCGGACTGAATCTCTCTTGTCACTTCTTTGAGGCTGCTGGGAGGATAAAGAGCGAAGCGCGCACGATCGAGGTAGACGGAATTGATGTCGGTGGCCAACACTTCAAGATCCGGAACATGTAAATAAGTATTGCTCATACAATCCCATATGATCTTGAAGCTGTAGACCTCTTCCCCGCATGCACAGCCCGCCGACCAGAATCTGACTTTTTTTCGGCCAACGTCCATAAACTCCGGCAAAATACGTTCTTTAAGCCCTTGCCATAATGCCCGGTCTCGAAAAAAACGACTGATGGAAACCGTCATCAGCCGTTCACAGTGATCTCTGACTTCATCATTTCTATCCAATTCGGTCAAAAAGTCTGCCATGGTATTGCATTCTATGGATTTCATATACCGGTGTATCCGCTTTTTGACGCCCTTTCGCACTTTGCGATACCCGGCCCATGAAAATTCATATCGATTAAGCAGTTGACGAAATTGCTGATCATTCATAAGATCACTTTTATCTTATGAATCATATTGTGCAAGTATTTTTTCCTCAAAGCTTTGAGACCAAGGTCCTGCATTGTTTTGAAGAGGAACTTCGACAGCTCATGTTCCGGAACCAAATGCTGACAGAAAAAAGGGAGCTTATTATATGAATAAAGATAGGCTCGAGTTTCTTAAAGAAGATTATGTTCAGGGCTTTCCAGCCGCCATCGGGTTCGAAGTCGATCGAGCGGAATACGGAATATTCGAATCGCGTCTGAAAATTCGCTCA
>CAXMTB010000003.1:0-16491 GCA_964195835.1 uncultured Nitrospinaceae bacterium
CGGCAAACCAGATGCTGGGGCAACAAACGGAATTGACTGGATTCACGATCTGTGCAACGCACTGGATGTAGCGCCGCTTTTCGAATTCGGAATTGCGGAAGCTCACTTTCCTGAAATGATCGCCGGGGCCAAAAGAGCGAGCAGTATGAAGGGAAATCCTGTTGAATTAACCGATGAAGAGTTAATCGAAATCTTAAGAAAAGTCGTTTGAAAGCCAAACCGCAGGCCTAAACAAAGGCTGGAATCGGGGTCACCCATTAAAGGTTTAGGACGGAAACCGGGGACGCGCATGCATTTATACATTTTGTAATGACACAAAATATTGTCTAAAGGATTAAAAATCAAGCAGCCACTTCCAGCCGGGAATTATTCGAACATCAGCGCTATCCACATCAACAGCCAATACCCCACTTTGCAGAACAATTGCATTCAATACAATTCCGAATTTAAGAGATAAGTATCGCATACTTAAAGGCAACACTCCGTCCTTGCTGTATGATTGAAAAAATCAGTATTATCGTCACTTTTCATAAAATATTTCATGAAATACTCAGACTATGTGCAGTCTTCAAATTTACATTCCCGTAAGAGTTCTTCCGGTGTAATCGTGTAAAGTGCATCCAGCATAGCAATCATGAAACTTCCCGGCGCAGACGCATTTTTTGCTGCAACCTCTCCGGCCAGCCCGAAAAAGGCCAATGCCGTAGCCGTTGCAGTGACAGGGTCCTTGTCGACCGACAGGAACGCGCCAATCGTCACCGTAGCCGTGCAACCGGTCACCGTGTCATGGACACCATGGGCAAAAAAATTACGGCTCTCAGTAATACAAGAGGTTTTGCAGTAAATTTTGCAACAGCAACAACTGTTCTTGTAGCTTCAAAAATGGGACTGCCGGTCTCAACTGCCCATGCTGCAGTGGGCGGAGTTATGGGAATTGGCCTTGCGCGCGGAATTGAAGCAGTCAATCTTAGCATTGTTTATAAAATTATGTTATACTGGATATTAACTGTGCCGGCTGCTGCTGTTACCAGTATGGTCATATTTAAAATACGTCAATTCATTTTATAAAAGGAGATGGCTATGCGGATACCATTTTTTAATATGTTCATGACATCACCTTTTGAAGGCCTTCAGGAACATGCCGAAAAAGTAAAGGAATGCAGCTGGGCTTTTCAGCAGGCCATAGAATGTTATTTCTCACCCAAATGTAAAACGATTGAAGAATTTAGAGATGAGGTTGCCCAGCTGGAAAGCGAAGCAGATGCCATCAAACGTCGTATTCGTGGGCACATTCCAAAAAGAACCATAACACCCGTATCCACTTTTCTAATATTCAGGTATTTAAAACAACAGGACGGTGTTCTCGATGCTGTGGAAGATACACTTGACTGGATTTCCTACAGAAGCGAAACAAAGATTCCGACAGAGCTTGAAAAGGACTTTGCTCTTTTGGTTAATGCCGTTATTGATCCCATCGAAAATCTGGCTTTAATGGTAGCCGAAGCAAGAGAATACTTCAAAAGTTACTCCGAAAAACAACGAGCCGTAGTCAAGAATATAATTCACACATTGCACCAGCAAGAACGTGAAGTCGATAAATTTGAAGATATTATTAAGAGAAAGGTTTTTAACATGGAAATAGATGCCGTTACCATAATATATTTGGTCAGGCTGACTGAAATAATCGGCTCAATTGCAGACCATGCTCAAAACGCCGGCGATATGATGAGTGCGATGCTTTCTAAATAGAATGATAAAGTGATAGATTTTACCATTGATCAAGCACCTAAACCATTAAACATAAAGTAATAGTTTTTGCATTTGACCTTGAAAAATTGAAGCCATAAAATCTTTACGATTTTGCCTGGAAATCTTCAACCCTCCACCTTGTATATCTGCTTTAAATGACGGGTTTTAAAGCCTTAAAAATGCGATTATCATTTTTTCAAAAGGGACAAATCCATTTCACAGGATTTATCCTTTTTGATTTTTTGTGGATTTTGGGATATATGTCAATAGGGGACGATGATGATATGTTAACTTTTTCGTCTTCTCAAAATAAATTCAGTGCAACCGGAGGTTGAGAAGAAAGACAAATCGACTTAAAATCGAATAATTAATAATCAAGATGCAACCCCGGATGCTTCTCAAAGACTATTTAAATGAAAAGGGGACATTCAAATGATCAAGGAGATTGTCGCGCAGGAGCTTGACACAGAAAACTTCATCGATGAGAAGGTTATAGAAATCCAACAAGTTGTTGGGGACGGAATGGCCATCAATGCGCTCTCGGGAGGCGTCGATTCGTCCACGGTTACGATGCTCGGCCATCGCGCCCTGGGGGACCGCCTTAAGACCGTGTTTATCGAAAACGGTCTTATGCGTGAGGGAGAGTCCGAAAAGGTTGCCGGTCTTTTTAAAAAGCTTGGGGTCACGGTTGACGTTGTCGATGCACAAAAAGAATTCTTTGCCGCACTCGAAGGAATCACGGATCCGGAAGAAAAGCGCGAAGCGATTACCCAGGCTTTTTACCGAGACGTATTCGGGCGCCTCGTCAAGGAAAGTGGCGCAAAACACCTTCTCCAGGGAACTATATTGACCGATATCGACGAGACCGTCGCGGGGATAAAACGGCAACACAATGTTTTTGAGCAGCTCGGAATCGACCCGAAAGAGGCTTTTGGCTATCACATCGTCGAACCGCTCATTCAGCTTCGCAAAGACGGCGTTAGAAAGGTGGGTGAGGCTCTGGGGCTCCCGGCAGAGGCCTTTGACCGCATTCCATTCCCGGGTCCGGCACTCGCGGCACGTGTGATCGGTGAAGCAACCCCGGAGCGCATCGAGACGGTTCGAAAGGCAACCGTTGTGGTCGAACGGCTGCTCAAGGACACCGGTGCATTCCAGTATATGGCGATCCTACATGAAGACCGTGTGACCGGCATGCGTGACGGATTGCGTGATTTTGGTCAGCAGATCGAGGTGCGTTGCTGGGAGAGTGTCGACGCGCGGGTCGCAACACCGACACCGCTTTCTTTCAAAATCCTCGGGGAACTCGCCAGCGAGATTATCCGCGATGTGCCAGGCATCGTCAGTGTCACGTACAACATAACACCGAAACCCCCTTCAACGATCGAAGCGGTCTGACGATAATGAAAGCTTTAGCAGCCTGAAATGGGCGGGTTACGAGATAAAAAGATCTTTAGTAGAAAAGTTGGGATCACTCGTGAGGTTCACACCAAGTCGCCTCAATCCGGCCTCATCCCCCGGTGTAGGGATATGGGTCATATGGACTTCACACCCATGGAGTTCCTCCAATTTTTCCATGGCTAACTGGGCCGCAGAATTGACGGTTGCGGCGATGCTGAGGGCGATGAGGGTTTCCACCAGGTCGAGGCTGAGGGTCTTTTCATTGAGCACCTTGGTTTTGAGATTTCGAACCGAATCGACGATGTTGGGCGGGAGCAATTTAATCTTGTCCGGGATTTCGGCTAAATTCTTAATGGCGTGTAAAATAAGGCTTGAAGCCGCGTGAAATTTCGGTGAGTTGTTTCCGGTCACGATGGTGCCGTTTCCGAGCTCGATGGCCGCACCGCAAAAAATACCTTCGTTGCCTTTACCGCTCTCCAGGCCTTTTATGGCCGCGGTGCGCGCCGGTTCGACCACTCGCCGGTATTCCAGCTCCAGGTTGAAGTCTTTAATCAAAAGCTCTACCCGTTGAACCGTTTCCTTGTCCGTCAAACCCATAACATATTCGCACCGATAGCGGAAATACCGCCGAATAATTTCCTGTTTGGCAGCTTCCTGTGTCGCTTCATCGTTCGTGATGGCAAAGCCGGCGCGATTGACCCCCATGTCCGTGGGGGATTCGTAAAACGGTTCGCCGCCCATTATTTTTTTCAATATTCGTTTCAGAATAGGAAACACCTCCACGTCACGATTGTAGTTGACGGTCTTCTGATTATAAGCCTCCAGATGAAAAGGATCTATCAGGTTAAAATCCCTGATATCAGCGGTGGCGGCTTCATAGGCTACATTCACCGGATGCTTGAGAGGCAGATTCCAGATCGGGAAGGTTTCGAACTTGGCGTAGCCCGCATAAATGCCCCGTTTGTAATCATGGTATACCTGGGAAAGGGAGGTGGCCAGTTTTCCACTGCCAGGTCCGGGACCGGTCACGATGACCAGGGGTTTATCTGTTTCGATATATTCATTGGCGCCGTATCCTTCATCGCTGACGATCAGATCGATATCCGTAGGATACCCCTTGGTGTACTGATGGGTGTAAACCCGGATGTTTCTTCTTTCCAGTTTATTTTTAAACTGCAGGGCTGACGGCTGGTTTTCAAAACGGGTAATTACAACTCCTAAAACGTCGATTCCCCAACCCCGGAGATCGTCGATGAGTTTGAGGGCGTCGGAATCGTAGGTAATACCGAAATCAGCCCGCATTTTTTTCCTTTCGATATCGCCGGCATAAATGCAAAGCAGAATGTCGGCCTTGTCTTTTAACGCTTGAAGAAGCCTCAATTTTACATTGGGATCATAGCCCGGCAACACCCGGGATGCATGATAGTCAAATAAAAGCTTGCCGCCGAATTCAAGGTAGAGCTTATTGTCAAATTTTTTCGCACGTTCAAGAATTTCAGATATTTGCTCCTGGATATATTTCTCATTGTCAAACGCCGTATTCGCTGCCATGCTCTCTTCCTTATTCTATTTTAGAACCATAAACATCAACTTTACCCGAAGGGATTTTTTTTATCCCATGAAAGATTCATCAACAAATGTTTTAAGTGTGACTAACAATAAAATCAATATTTATTTAAAACTTAACGTAATTGGAGTCACATCTTGACGCAATAGGCCCCTTAGGGACGTTATTCACATTTGGCGCCTTTAATAGCAAAACGAAGATCCCACTACCGTGGGGATTCGCAGCATCTTCGAATTTTATAACATTAGGGTCTATTCTATGATAAAGGAGGAATTCCCTCAGATACCCTTCGGAGAATGTCCCAATATGCGCCGCGGTGCCCGCATTTGATCGCATCGGTCAGTTCCGGATTATCATTATAATTGTAATCCGGATTTGCTTCGGTCCGTCGGCCGAGAAGAAATCTCGGATCATCACCAACAATATCCTGCAACCAGTCTTCCACATCTTCACCCAAACTTACATCACAGTAATAAACAGGGCGAAGAAAAGATTCATTATCTTCCAGGACTCCAAAAAGGCTGGGATTTTTCGATAACGATCCTTTTGACGTTTCTATGATTTTTCGTCCGAGGGGCGTCATTGGATAAAGTCTTACACCGAGGCTAATCCCCACACGATCCGGCTTGATCTTTTTCATGAGATGAATCGTTGTTTCAATGGATTGTTTTGTTTCGCCCGGAGATCCAAGAAGTAGGTCGAACATGCAAATAATCTTGTGTCTAAGGCATATTTCTCGAATCCGAGTCAAATCGTCCGAACTGTAATTATGACCGAGTCGTCGCAGCATGTTATCATCACCATGGTCGGCACCGAAATCGATTCCAACACATCCGGCGTTACGCATTAAATGCGCCAGCTCCTCTGAAAAATACTCGGGAGAACAGTATGCATACCATTTAATTTTACTCCCGAGTCCTGAATCGATGATGGATTTGGATACCTGAACCGCATGCGAATAGGGACAATTAAACTCGCAGTCACATGTATGAAAAACATGGACGCCACGGTGATAAAGATTGGTTAATTCCTGCACAACATTTTGTGGAGGACGCAGTCTTACAGTTTTACCTTTAATAAATGGTTCCGGACAATAGGTACACGTTGCGGAGCAACCGCGTTTGGACTCGAACCCGACCTGTCCGCCGTTTTCGACATAATACCTATTGTCAATCAAAGATCTGGAGGACAAATCTATTTTTTCAAGTGAAACCGGTGATATGGCGTTGTGTTTGAAGTGGCCGTTTTCCATCCAAACCAATCCCGGCACCGTATCCAATTCAATCTTGTCTCTGATCGCTATTGCCAGTTTAACGAGACCCTCCTCTCCATCTCCGCATACGCCATAAGATACATCGCAAAATTTCAGGGCTTGAGCGGGAAAAATGGAAAAGCCGGCCCCGC
The DNA here is from genome assembly GCA_964195835.1 of uncultured Nitrospinaceae bacterium. GTDB lineage: Bacteria > Desulfobacterota > Desulfobacteria > Desulfobacterales > UBA11574 > UBA11574. The sequence continues at coordinate 6,119 of CAXMTB010000003.1, forward strand.
CGAGACAAATGGGCGCTTTGGTTGAACGTTTAATTTCTTCAAGAACCGGTATTATTCGACGAAGAGAAAAATCCTGACTAGCGAAATAGGAATCATCTATGTTGCGGACAGTAACACCGACGAGAATTGGTTTATCTGTTAAAACAACAGAGAGTTTTTTTCTCCAATCCGTCTCAATGGCACAATCAATCAAATCAACGTGTATTCCGGCATGACGACATGCGGCGCCGAGATAGTCCAGAGATACCGGCGTAACCGGTGGTTTCATGAAATTCGGGTTGACGAGAACGATTCGCATCATTTTTTCTTCATTTTTAAGTTTGTCAGCATGGTCTTCATTATTTCTATCATACGCTCGGATCCAATAGCGCTAAAAAGCGCCAAACCCTTTTTATACATTTCTTCGGCTTGATCCAAATCCGTTCGAATTCGGTAAATATCTCCCAAGTAGCCGTAAACCGTCGCCATAGCTCCTTTGTTATCAAGCTTTTCTTGCATTTTTAGACTCTTTTTAAACATGTCCTCGGCTTGATTCAAATTACGACGGGTATAATAAACTTCACCGAGTTTGCCATAAATCGTCGCCATGCCCTCATGTCGGCCCAGATCCTGATTGATTTCAAGGCTTTTTTTGTACATGTCTTCGGCGTGTTCCAGATCGCTGCGCATTTGGTAAATCGTTCCCAGATATCCGTAATCTGATGCCATGCCCTCTTTATCGGCCAGTGCTTCCTCGATCTCCAAGCTCTTTTTAAACATCTCTTCGGCTTTATCTATAAGGCCAATGGCAAGATAAATAGTGCCTAAATTACCGTAAGCATCTGCCATGCCCTCCTTTCGGCCCAGCTTTTCTTCATTTTCAAGTTTCTTTTTGTATTCGGCTTCGGCGTGTTCCATTTCGCTGCGGGTACTCAAGGGTATTCGTGCCATGTTGTCATTCTCCTTTTTTGGTTTGATGTATGACTCAACCAGCTTTAGCCCACTTTCTCATGAAGAATTTATTCTGGTTATAAGAACAACAAGAAACCGATTAAAAAAACAAGCAATTAAAAAAAGTCAGTCAGCTTTGACCCAAAGATACTCTGTTTTTAATCCTGTCGATTTAAAAAATAAATTCTTCACCCCTCGGGCAAGCCCGATTCGGCCATTTGCTGCGTTATAAGGAGATTGCGGTAATTTACTACAGCTTCACTCCTTATGCCTTGCAAATGGCCGAATCAAATTTGTGAGAAGTCCGGGTTAACGGAGGCTTGAGAAAATTTGTACTTAAATAGAAAGAAATGGATACACAATTTTTCTCAAACGGTCAAGGAAAGGACTTTGCTTGGCAATGATCAATATACGATATCTGACATAAAAACAACGGTCATTTTCGGGTATGCTCAGCAGAACCGCCGTGGTTCCGTATAATGTGGGGAAGGGCGTGTTCTGCACGGCATAATATCCCCGAACTAAAATGGTCTGAGCAGTAAAGGTCAAAGCTCCGATCATCAAAAAAGCCAGCACCTGGGACGTTAAGGCCGTTGCGGCGGCATCAAACCGGCCGCGCTGAAACAAGATAGCAACAGTTTCCTGTCTGAGGACGATAACCAAAATGGAAAACGGGACCACCAGTGCCGGATATCGGAAGGTATCATTGAGCAGTCGGTTCAATTCAAGCATTTTATTCTCCGCCGCCAGACGGGCCATAAACCATGCACTTAACATGGCAAAAAAAGAAGGCAAATCAGTTCTGCTTGATTTCTTCAATCCCGGCTGAATCGGCTGCCAACAGATGGATGCAGTTACGAATCCCGACCCGGCGTTAATCGACTTTATCTCTGAAGCTTTAATTCATTTACGCATCTCCTCAGATGCCAAGCCCCCCAGTGAAGACTTCAACCTTAAATGGACCCCCACCCTGATTACATTGGGCCCTGATGGCAAAGAACACCATCGGACGGTTGGTTTTTTAGAACCAAAAGAGCTGATTGCGCGTTTTTTGCTTGGAGAGGGAAAATATTTCTTTGACAGTGATAAATTTCCTGAGGCATTAAAAACATTGGAAAAAATCCTGGCAGACTACAAAAATACAGATGCCGTGCCGGAAGCCATATATTTAAGGGGCGTGAGCCAATACAAAAACAGTTTGTTATTTACAGTCTTTCTTATAGTTGTAAGGTGACAGTTTATACTGAAAATTTTCATCCTACGGGTGTGTGTGAGACGCTCATTTGCCTCGTTATCAAGGGCTTGCAGTAGTCAACGGAGGTCTAACCCGCTTTGTATAGCGGGGCTGTGCCCTTGAATGCCTTGCAAATGAACGCCTCGCACACGTGAAATATCCGGGTTAACAATTTGATATATAGAAAATTCTCCACAATATATGTACTTGCATGGTTTTTGCATACGAAAAAAATAAGATCAAATTAACATTCTCATGAGGATAGCTTACAAATGTTTGAGTTAATTAAGATAGGAAATGAGAGCGTAAATGACTTGGCCGAGTGTAGATCTGAAGCGAGAACCATTTTGAACGAGTATTACAGTGTGCAGTTCTTTTTAAATAATAAGGGTCCGGGCTACCTATTCAAATTACGGAATATTTCTTCAAATGGGCCCTGTATCCTTGTTAAACAAGATTCCTCGGTGTTCAAAGAATTGGAAGTTGGCGATATATTGGACATGGAATACAATCAGCCTGAATCATTAGTTGGCAAACTTTTTAAAACCCAAATCGCTTCAAAAAATTCCCATGATTGTTATACAGGGCATTCTATTGTCGAGTTATCTATCATCGACAATCAGAATGAGTAAAAAGATTAAACCAAGCGGATTCTATGGTTCAGAAAATGAATACGATTTCCTTAAGAGAAATTAGAGAATCTTTTGTGATAAAATGGGGTTAACTCGCCAAAAAGACCAACATATCCAAAAAAAATACACGCATAAAACAGGACAGGCCTTGCAGAATGGAAACACAACATAATATTATTGGGCGATAAAGATTCAATAATGACTTTGCGTTAATATTTTGACACTAATAGAACTTAGGGGCTTCGCCCCAATTGGAATAATGGAATGTTGGAGTAATGGGTTTCAGGGATTTTTTGACAATTTAAATAGTTTATCGTTGCTTTTATTCCCAATATTCCAACATTCTATTATTCCATAAAGTGGAATGAATAGATTTCCATTAAAAGACATATGATTTCGATAAGTTGTGGAATTTCAGAGATGTATAATTGTGAAATTTAAAAAATGAAAGCCGTAGCAAAATCCTATACGGCTCTGGAAAAATTGGATATCGGGGTGCCACTTCACAGCCAGGTTTTATCCATAAAGGCGCTGTAAAAAATAATTCATCTGTTTGTACCACCAGGGCCAGTCGTGATTTACGTCGTAGCCCCAGAAATCGACCAGGGCCGGAATCGATTTTTCTCTAAAAAGAGCATCCAGAGAGCGTGTGTCGGCAACGGCTTCCTCTTCCCAGGCGCCTTGACCCACGCAGATAATGATTTTGCTGTGCCGGTAGCGATCCGGATACCAGGGATCGTTGATTCCCGAAAGATAGTTTACGGGAGAATTAAAGTAGACAACAGGTATGTCGGCGGCCGAGAGTCCGAACTCGGTCCGATCCAGGCGATAGAGGCCGCTTAAGGCGATGGTGCCTTCGAAAACATCCGGATGCTTGAGGAAAAAATTCACTGAGTGATAGGCTCCCATGCTGCAACCGTTGGCCATCACCCGTTCATTCGGTGATCGGCAGTGATCGCGGATAAACGGGATCACCTCTTCGACCACATAGCGGTCAAAGGCTTCGTGCCGCGCATTTCGATCCGCCGGCGAAACGGCGAAATTGTACCAGGACTCTGCGTCGATGCTGTCTATGCAAAACATCTTGATCTTGCCTTCATTGATGAACCCGTCAATGGCGTTGATCATCCCCATGCCCTCATAATCAAAATAGCGGCCACGGGAGCAGGGAAAAACGATAAACGGTTTTCCCCAGTGTCCGTAAATTTTCAGCGCCATATCCCTATTCAGATTCGGGCTGAACCAGTGGTGTTCTTCAATGTGCATATTTGGTTTCAGTTGCATGAATAAAATTAATGATCTCAAAAATATCGTCCAATATTGCTGATCTGAAAATATAGCCGATATCGCCCAAGGCACTGCTGAAAACGCCGGGAACGCTTGCCACCTGGACCATAAAGTCACAGTAACGGGTCATGATGTCTTCGTGTCCGTGACGATAACGCTGGTTGTTTTTGCGGCTCGCGTAGCAGCAGTGATGCTTGCGTGTATAGGGAAGTTCCGTGTGCCGGTTCACCAACAGTTCGGCCCATACCCGATAAATATCGATGTCACAGGCATAATTGAACATGTCGGTGGTAAAGCCGCCCGGCGGTCGCATGTTGACTTCCAGCCCGGTGTATGTATCGGCACCGGTTTGAAAAAATTCGATATGAAAAAAACGCTCCCTTACCTCGAACGCTTTTATGCACCGACGCCCGAGTGCTTCCAAGGCTGGGGGAATCTCCCGCAGTGAGTAGTAATAGATGTGGCGCGCCTCGTTGACCGTTTCCATGATTCCTTGACTGAACGTATGCGCGGTGTAGAACAACAGGTTGCCGTTGCGGTCGGCCAGTCCGTCAAAAGAATAAATGGTGCCGGAAATGAATTCTTCCATCATGTATTCCACTGCCGGTTTGCCGGCAAAGAACTTTACCAGATCTTCATCACTGTCCAGGCGATAGGTATCTATGGCACCCACACCAGCATCGGGTTTGGCCACTACCGGATAGCCCGTCTCGCGGATCAACCCTCGGGCGTCCTCCATGGTCTGCACCACCCGTCCCCGAGGCACCGGCACGCCGGCCTCCCGAAATTTATCCTTCATCCGGGATTTAAGGCGGATGCCGTCAATGTCGCGGCCTCGAACACCAAAGATATCGAAATCGTCACGTATCCGGGCTTCGGTGCTCAACCAGTACTCGTTTAGCGACTCAAACCGATCGATCTTGCCGTACTTGTGGGTGAAAAAACCGCAGGCACGCAGCAAGGCATCGTAGTTGTGCATATCATCTATTCGGTAGTAGTCTGTAAGAGACTCACGCACCTCGATTGCCAAGTGATCGTAAGGCACATCTCCGATTCCCAGCACGTTGGCCCCGGCCTGTTTCAGATGTCGGCAGAAGCTGTGGTAATGGGGCGGGAAGTGGGGTGAGAGATATACGACATTCATGGTTTCTACCTTGGGATACCTGCAAAAATTAAAGATTAAAGGCGAATTTACATTTCAAAACAATAACCCTTTTACAGCAAAAAGAAAAGAAGAGTTTATTTGCTACGGCCATCCGGTTTTTAAGAATCACTTCAAATAGTCTTGATAGACCGGCTCGAACATCAGAGATTTGATATGGGTTGACAGGTCTTTGGGTTTCGGGTTCGTTGCAAGGTCTCTTTTATAAACCACCTCAGCTACGGCGGTCGCGATGTGTGCTGAAACCTCTCTGATTTTTGTCAGCGGCGGATAAATGCATCCTACTTTATAATCTTCTTCTGATACGAGTTCAGCCAACTCTTTTGCAGCGATTAGGAACATCTCATCGATCACACACCTGGCCCCTGTCGCAATAGCCCCCAACCCTACACCGGGAAAGATATAAACGTTGTTTCCCTGCCCCGGCACATACCTTTTGCCGTTGAAGGTGACAGGCTCAAAAGGGCTCCCGCTTGCAAAAACAGCACGGCCTTGGGTCCATTGATACGCTTCTTCTGCCGTACATTCGGATTTGGAGGTCGGATTCGACAGGGCAAACACGATGGGTCTTTCATTGTGCCTTGCCATCGCTTCCAGTACCGGTCGGGTAAAGGTTCGGGGCTGACCGGAGACGCCGATGATTGCGGTTGGCTTCAACGTTTCAACCGCGGTAAGAAGATCAGGAATGAACTCATGATCATGGGCAAAGGAACGCTTTTGCCTGGCCAACTTTTTACGGCTTTTTACGACCAGACCTTTGGAATCCATATACCAGCACATGTTCAGGGCTTCTTTTTGAGACATGCCTTGGTCTGTGACGGCAGAGACGATAAGATCGCCGATTCCAATTCCCGCTTCCCCGGCACCGAGAAACAAAATTTTCTGATCCTTAAGATTTTTTCCTGTCATTCGCAGCGCCGAGTAAATTCCCGCCACCGCAACACTTGCCGTGCCCTGAATATCGTCATTAAAACAGCAAATCCGGTCCCTATACTTTGCAAGCAAGCGGAATGCATTGCGGTTGCCGAAATCTTCAAACTGAATCAGAGCCCGGGGAAATGTTTCTTCCACCGCCATGACAAATTCTTCAATCAGTTCATCATATTTCTCATCATAAGGTCGCAAATTCTGTAACCCCAAATAGAGAGGGTCATTTAATAATTGTTCGTTATTCGTTCCGACATCAATGCACACGGGCAGACAGGATAAGGGATGGATGCCGGCACAGGCGGTATAGAGGCAAAGTTTCCCCACGGGGATTCCCATTCCGTCAACCCCGAGATCCCCGATCCCGAGGACTCTTTCGCCGTCGGTGACGACGATAATACGAACGTCTTTGTGGGGCCAGTTTTTTAAAATTGTGCGGATCCGCCCCTTGTTGTTTGCTGCAATATAAAGGCCGCGGGCTTTCCTGAAAATATGCGAAAACTCCTGACATGCCTGTCCGACCGTAGGGGTATAGATGATCGGCATCATTTCTTCGAGGTTCTCTTCAATTACTTTATAAAATAAAGTGACATTGCGATCGTAAAGCGCCATCAGTGTAATATATTTTCCAAGATCGGTGGGTTTTCTACGGACGCCTTCCAAAACCTTGGCACATTGCTGTTCCATAGTCAGATTCCGTGGGGGTAAAAGTCCCCGAAGCTTTAGCTTGTCTCGTTCCGCTTCAGAAAAAGCCGTTCCTTTGTTCAAAAACGGGTCCTGAAGCAGTTTCAGACCGACAGGAAATTTTTTTTGGATGTCAGGCATTCTCCGTGCTCCTTACACTATTTGGTAAAATAAAAATTTTCATACTCTCCGACTATTTCTTCTTGTTCGCCATGATGTAAGTCATAAAGCCTCCGCTTAGGTTTCTGGACTTAAAACCGTTTTGAACCAGAATTCTGTGCCCCAGATATCCCCTAAAGCCTATGCCACAATACGGAATGCAATTTTTTGCTTATCGAGTTCGGATAGTCTGCTTCTAAGGTTATCAATGGGAATATGCAAAGCGCCTTCGATCTTTCCCACATGATTCAGCTCAAATTGGGTGCGAAGATCTATCAAAATCGCACCGTTTTTTTGAAGCGCGTCAAGTTCGCTCCAATGGGCTATTTCCATATCGCCCTTAAGAATATTGGCAGGCCCCGCCAAGGCGGTTAGTGTGGAAAATCCCGTGACGATATCTCTGACCTCCACTGCATCTCCCACAGCATAGATATTCGGATCGGAAGTCTTCATGGTGTCATCAACCGCAATGCCACCGGTTGGGCCTATTTTCAGATCAGCCTGTATGGCCAGTGTATTCTCGGGTCTGATCCCTACGGAAAGCAGCACCAGGTCACATTCAATTTCGCGTCCTTTTTGTGTGGAGACTAAAATCCGATCAGTTGCTTTTGAAAATGATTTTACGCCGTTTTCAAGCTCGAGTTCCACGTTTTTGGTTTAAAGATGGTCATGAATCAGGGTCGCCATTTCATAGTCCAGCGACGGCATCACCTGGTCGAGCATCTCCACGATGGTCGTTTTAACGCCTCTCTCGGTCAGGTTTTCGGCCATCTCGAGGCCGATAAAGCCGCCGCCCACCACAACGGCGCATTGGGGATTGCGCTCATCCACAATCTTTTTGATTCGGTCTGAATCGGGTACATTTCGAAGGTGAAAAATATTTTCCAGTTCAATCCCCTCCAAAGGCGGCTTTATGGGTTCGGCCCCGGGAGATAAAATAAGCTTGTCATAATTTTCCCAGTATTTATCCCCTGTAATAGTATTTTTTATCTCAACTGCTTTTTCTTTGGAATTGATACCCACGACTTCAGCGAAGATACGCACATCAATGTTATAGCGCTGTTTGAATTCTTCCGGTGTGGCCAAAAGAAGGTGATCGCGCTTTTTGATGACATTTCCGATATGATAGGGAAGTCCGCAGTTGGCAAAGGAGATATATTCTCCCCGCTCAAAAACGATAATTTCAGCATTTTCGCTCACTCTTCTCGCCCGGGCCGCCGCTGTAGCACCTCCGGCAACTCCGCCAACAATAACCAGTTTAATACCCACAATTTTCCCTCAAACATGTTTTTTAAATTGAGTGTTTCAGATAGTGACAGGACTATAAAAAACAATAATTATAAATAAATATACATTACAAAATCTGCTAATAGATTTCATCCAGCGGGTGGATTTATTTAAGAAAAAAATTGTCACTATTTGAATCCCTCAATTTATGTCGTATGCTTCTATATAATACATAATATAGCACTAAGGTTTAAAATCAAGCAAGCGCTTCCGGGTGAAAGATTATTCGAACAGCAGCGCCGTCCAAGTCATCAGTCGTCTATTTCCTTTACTGAAAAAAGAGAAGATCGACAAACATCCGGCAAAATGCCCGGAATGAATTTTTTTTCGCCTCTTCTGCCTCGGTTTATTACACAATACCAAGCATTCAGATATTCTATTCTCAACAGCCGATTCATAAAATTATCCCTAAATAATTAGAAAACATGAGTCAAGAACAGACTTGACCCCTTCTCTGACCCCCGTTCCCGCGCAATTTGACAATCCATGATTTGGATTATAAACTATTAAATTATGTTACGGATTGGAGAATAATTTGATGACTTTAAAACCGGATCGCAAAACATTGGAAAAAAGAATCAGGGAGCTGGAAGAAGCGCTGCATCAGTTCAGGCAGGACGGTAAGTCCGTGGGCGAAGCCGAAGAGACGGCCCGGGCGCTTTTAAATGCGACGTCGGAGTCAGCGATGCTTATCGATACCAAAGGCACCATCCTGGCCGTTAACGAAGTCGCGGTTTGCCGGCTGGGAAAACTCAATGTCAACATCATCCGGATGAATATCAATGATGTCCTCCCTTCGAATGTCGCGATACCTATAAAAAAGAGGATCGATGCGGTCATAGGCTCGGGCGAACCGATTCAGTTCGAAGATGAAAGTGAAGGATTTCTGTATGCCAATACGATCTATCCGGTATTTGGAAGACATGGGAATGTCGAAAAACTGGCGATTTACACGAGGGACGTTACAGATCAGAGACGGGCTGTGGAAGCGCTAAGGGAAAGTGAGGAAAAATTTCGGAGCATAAGTTCTTCAGCTCAGGATGCACTCATAATGATGGGCAGCAAGGGAAATATTACGTATTGGAATGAGGCTGCTGAAAGAATCTTCGGGTATACAAAAGAAGAAGTCATTGACAGAGATTTACACAGACTGTTGGTTCCGAAAAAATATCTCGAAGCTTTCACGAAAGGATTCGAAGGTTTTAAGGAAACCGGTCAGGGCAGCGCAATTGGAAAAACGATTGAAATGTCGGCGCTCAGAAAGGATGGAACGGAATTTTCCATGGAACTTTCCTTGTCTTCTTTTCAACTCGAGGGCCAATGGCAGGCTTTGGGCGTTATTCGAGATATTTCCTATCGAAAGCAGGCGGAAAAAGAACGGTTGCAAAAGGAAAAGCTGCAAGGGGTACTCGAGATGGCCGGAGCTGCCTGCCACGAATTGAATCAGCCTTTGCAGGTTATTTCCGCGTATAGTGAACTTTTAATTGAGGGAATTCGGGAAGATCATTCCCTCGCTTTATACGCCGAAATAATCAGAGAACAGATCGATAAAATGGGAGGGATTACAAGAAAGATAATGATGGTCACAAAATATGAAACCAAACCCTACGCCCAGGGCACTATCATCATTGATATCGACAAATCTTCAAATACGATAACATGAAAGGGATAAGAGACATCTTATAATGGACCGGATCAAATCCCGATTAGAGAGGGCATGGAGTCAGAACCCGGTTTTGACAAACCATCCGCCAGGCCAACGGCCTATTTTAAGGCATCTTCAAAGGGTGCCATTCCAATTCGCTCGATTGTTTTGCCGAGGCGTTCACGTTTCTCTGCATTTTCCTGATAGCACTGGACAAGTTTATCGACAACCTGCAATACCTCGGCATCATCCAGGCCCGACACGATTTCTTCGGCGATCCGTGGTTCGGCACCCACATTGCCGCCGATGACGACCGTCCAGCCGCCCTTTTTCCCGATCAGACCAATATCTCGCACCCATGACTCGGCACAGCTCAAATGACAGCCGGACACCGCCATCTTGAACTTGCCGGGCAACTCCTTTGGA
>CAXMTB010000003.1:16589-30064 GCA_964195835.1 uncultured Nitrospinaceae bacterium
TATTTGTCCTGTGTCAAAAAAAGCAAGCTGTTTTATTAGTTTAATATGGGGTTTTTCTTTTCCATCACTTCAGCCCCGCTTTATGTAGCGCATCCATAAATTGTTCTGAATCTGCTTTATTTTTGTAAAAACATCACTTTAGAGAAAACCATGGTTTTATCCTAAGTACTTCAGCGGCTTGAACCCGAGCTTCCTCATCCCGTCCTGCCATACTATAAACCACGGTCATCATAATAAGGGCCCAATAAGAATCGGGCGCTTGACGGACTGCTTTTTCACACCATGTTATTGCCTCCTCGTATTGTCCTGTCATACCGTATGACAATCCTAAACTATATAAGTAAATATTTTGTGGTTTAGGATTCAGACATATCGCTTTCTTATATTGTGGAATGGATTCCTCCCACCTGCCATCGGAAACAAGTGTCTTGCCCAGCATCTAAGGTATGGAGGCATAGGGAAAAGAGCTTCAAATCAGACGACCCGTATCATAAGATATCCGTTTTAATACCGTGGGTGCAGGAAATTCAGGTTGGTTAATATTTATATACAGCTCAATGTGATGATTTTTACCTTAAATCTTCAAATTTGGATAACAGTAGTCGGTTGACAATACCTCTATCTTCAGGTATTTGAATTGCAACCGGTGGTATCTGGATGAAACTCAAATGTATTATTTTATAGTAAGAGCATTCAGTACTGAAGATTTTCAAAGCGACAATTCCAACGAAGTGTGTCTTGAAGCAGGAACAACCACGGGCAATTAGCCGCCAATAGCAGACGCCGACCCAGACCCGGCCTGTGGGGTTTCGCATATGCACCATAAACATTCATAAATTTTTATTTTCGGTTATTTTCCTACGGTCCTAAAACCGTCACTCTGTTTCACCCCTCCCATAATGGGATTTGTTTTCTATCGTGACTTGGCACTAAGTTCCAATCGAGGCTTCAATCGCTGCCCTTTTGAGTATGTATTAGTCTACGCCATTGTCAAAGAGTAAAATTTAAATCTAAAATGTCTCAGACAGACCAAGATAACATTGATCGACATTCGAAAAAAAAGAAAATTCGAAATCAAATCAAAATGGAATCCATTGTTTTGCTGTTTTCAACCATAGCTGTAACCGGCCTGGTTGTTTTCATTATCTTTTGGTTGTTTGTGGTTCATATAATATAAAGCTATTACCCCTAAGGTATCTGCAATTTAATAGGGTTAAAATATGTGAGGAAGAGGATAACAGCAATATGCTCTGCTAAAGGGATAGAATTGATGTTTTTTCGAAATCCGCTATAGATCGAAAGGGCATTAAACATTTTAAACGGCTGAAACAAGAGTAACATTTCGAGTTTTAGATTATGAATTATGCACTCGTAGCCTTCAAAAAGTGAAAGGAGAAAAAAACATGAACAAAACAGATTTAGTCAACGAGGTTGCCCAGGTCTTAAAAACCAAAAAGGATGCCCAGGCGGCTGTGGAGGTTGTTCTTTCAAGCATTACTGAGGCACTAGGGAAAGGAGACGCCGTATCATTGGTTGGGTTCGGCACATTTAAGGTGACAGAGAGGAAGGCCCGTAAAGGCAGAAATCCTCAGACAGGAGAAGAGATATATATTGCGGCAAGTAAGGTGCCAAAGTTTGTTGCAGGAAAGGCTTTGAAGGAAGCTGTAAAATAATTATTTGTTTGTAGATAACCGATAAAGGCAGCGTCAAAATGACCCTGCCTTTTCTATATGGTACGCTCGGCAGGGTGCACTCACTCGATTTCGATTTCCCCAATAAAACAACCTTAAGTTGTTGTTAAAAATCTTCCTGCAAGAATAGCCACACGGAGATTTCGAACTCTGATTTCAGATTTAGATTGAGGTTAATGATTTGTATATGCTAAAAATAATGCTATGAAGTATCATCCTTGGATTTCCTATAATTTTACTCGAATATCATCTCAAATATAAGCAAATTGAACGGGAAATCCCTATGCCTTGTACAAAAGTTCATATTCGAAATCTTTGACACCTGCTTCTATTGCCCTAAGTATCATGAGCCTTAAAATTTTTGCGATTATTGTTTTATAGTTAAAGTAAATCCATAAAAAACCATGAACCACCGGAGTAATGCACACAAAACTGTGCATCAATGCACAGTTTTGTGTGCATTTTTTAATTCCAGATGCTTTCTAATTCCCCGCGCGTTACAACCAACTTGTCATAACCCACCAAAAAATAAGGATTTTTGCCACTCTATACGCACAAAACAGAATTTGGCATATATGTTGAATAGATTTCTATTTAATACATCCTGCCTAAAGGAGTTAATGTCATGAAATTCAACGTTATGATCGTTGGCGATTCAAAGAGTGTTCTTGAATCCCTGCAATGGTTGTTCATGGACGAACCTTATTATCTGTTTACTTTTGACAACCCCCTTGACGCCCTGGAAGTTATAAGATTATTGGAGTGGGCTGTTGTCGTTGCGGATCGATCAATACCGAAAATGGGTGGTCTTGAATTTTTGAAAAGGGTTCGGGCAGATTCGCCTCATACAACGGGGATAATTATGAGCGATGATAATGAAATTATGGAGGAACTTGATACGTCATATTCCGAATGCGTTTATCGATGTGTCAAGAAGCCCCTGAAGAAAAATGAAATTAAACAAGCTGTGAAGATGGCAATTGCGTATTATGAAACCAATGTCGGCAGCAAAGAGCATGCAACTTCGACGTAAAACACCCCATAAAAGACGTTGCTTTACAATGTGTATTGGTAACCCAAAATTTATTCCGACTATAAATCGTCGATCTTTTTAAAATACACAATTAAATCACGTAATCTCCAAATTTAACCCACCTAATAAGTTTCCATCCAGAAATGGCCCTTTTCCGCAATCTCTGCGCCTGCCCCGTGAAATGCAGTGCCTATTTCTCTGGGGTCAATCTGCGGAATTACTTGACCTTGCGAAAAATTGCTAATTTCTGTATTGGAAACTTAATTTGTGCCCGATATAGATTTATGGATGGACACTAATTAGCATGGTTCCAAAAAGAGAAATTTTTAAGATTATGAAATGAATTTCATAGAAAATGGGCAATTTTATTCATAATATTTGGCAGTGTTAATATTGTCGGACAAGATAAATATCTATAATTATAACAAATATGTCTATCTGAAGAATTCGGCACGATTTGTGCTTAATTATGCTTAATTATAAAGTTGAAAACATGCGTTGAAAAAGCATTAACGCAAGTGAGTGCTACTTAACTTCAACACCTAAACAAAAGACCACGTGACGGCCAAGCGCCTTCAAGGTTATACTTAAATGGTACTAAAATTGGGTGTTTAATTCTATGCTGACAAACGAAGCCATTTCATACCAAAAAAGACCTTGGATTCCCTATGTGTTCCCCTTTGCCCTTTTTGCAGTCTGCATCTATGCGGGTCCCCTCTTCAATATTTCCCAAAGCCTTGTGTATCCAATAAAAACCGTTTTGGTTGCTTCAAGCCTGATTTACTTTTGGAATGTCTACAAACAGGAAATACGATTCTCATTTAGCTGGCTGCCTGTCATCTCCGGAATTTTGGTCTTCTTTATATGGGTGCTTCCTGAAGGGATGTATCCTCAGATCGGACATTCAGAGTTTAATCCTTATGAACACGCAAGCGGTTATGGTGTATATTTTGTTATTACTTTCAGGTTAATCGGTGCCATTTTGGTTGTTCCCTTAATGGAAGAGTTATTCTGGAGATCGTTTGCCCTGAGATTTGCCATAAAATCTGATTTTAAATCCGTGCCGCTTGGGCAGTTTTCATGGATCTCTTTCATCTTCATTTCTATTTTTTTTGGATTAGAACATCAACGCTGGCTTGTAGGAATTTTTGCAGGAATGGTATATTCAGGTGTTCTCTATCGAAGCAAAAACCTATTTGACCCCATCTTGTCCCATGCAATAACAAATCTCTTGCTGGGCGTGTATGTTCTCTCAGCCCATCAATGGTCTTTCTGGTAATTGAAAAACGAAATGCCAAAATAACATTAAAAGTTTTTCAACCAATTACAGAGCGTCCTCGGTTGCACCTACAGATTCGGCGCAATATGAATAAAGGAAATGATCATAAAAATCAGATGTGAAATGTATCCACAGCTTCTTTAATAAGCTTCCCGATAGCCATATTTTGAGGACACCTTTGCTCCGCCAATGAATAGTCTAAATTTACCATTTGCAGTCGGATATTTTCAGGAATTGTTTTAAATTGGACGGCGGCGTAATCGAGTTCACCGTAGCTGCGGTAATACATGAGATACCGCATCACATCACCGATGGGGACATCCATTTCAACAGTGGATTCACAAATTTTCGTACAACCTGCGCAATAATCTGAATGTGTTTCGCAAGCATAGCGGTGTAAAAATTCAGTGTCCCTTACAGAGAGGTCGGTCTTGTTCAATGCAGCGGCGACATTGGCCTTAAGAATTGTCATGTTCGGCATCTGCGAACAAATGCTGGCGATATCCGGATTTTGCCAGACTGCCATTAATTTGGCCTGGGCGTCGGTAAATCCTTTTTGTAAAAAACGGCCGGCCATTTTGAGTTCAGTATCGGTATTTGTCTTAACCGATCCTCCACCTTGAGTTTTCATGGCGGTCAATCCGATGTCTGCTTTCACACAGGCATCTACCGCTCGTTTCATGCGGTCGGTATGCATCAAGCGAAAGTTATAGGTCATCATAATACCGTCGATCCAGCCAAGCTTTGCCGCCTCTATCATACACGTTTCCATATTACGGTGGGTACTGAAGCCGAAAAAACGGATTTTTCCCGACGCCTTGGCCTTTTCCGCCCAGGTTTTGGCGCGTTCATCCAATTGATCAATACCATTGATTCCATGAACAAAATAAAGATCAATATAGTCGGTATTCATTCTTTCAAGGGATCGATCAAGGAGCCGGGTCATGCCTTTGGGATCCCGGGCGTCGGATTTGCTCACCAGAAAAATTGTATTGCGATCTTCCGGATATTTATTAAAATATTTTCCGATGCCGGTTTCAATGCCGCGTTGATAGCAGTCCGCTGTATCCCAGTAGGTTACACCCCAACGCACGGCCTGTTTCATCATTATCTGGTTGGAGGCGATGTCGAACATTCCGCCCAATGAAAGTATTGAAACCTTTGCTCCGGTTTTCCCGAAGGGTCGGACAGGTATCGTTTTTTGTGCTTCGGTTGCGTTTGCAATTTGGCTGACCGGTGCCATGACCGCTCCCAATCCGGCACTGCCGGTAGCCTTTAAAAAATCTCTGCGGGACTATTTGCTAAGTTTTGGGTTCATTCTATATTCTCCATGAAATTTATCGTCACTTTCAAAAATATGTTCCGATGGATCGGGGTATGAATTATCGATCTCACCGAGTAAGAAGCAAAGCGTGTTCAGGGGTTCTTGACTCATTGTCTGCCGTTACGCGGATAGCGCGCTTTCCCGGAACCGGGCACTCGTGTTCGCAAACGCCGCAGCCGATGCAGTGTTTGGGATCGACATAGGGCTGCTGAAGCCGTATCTGAATTTCAATGCGACTTCCCGGCAGCAGTGGTGATTCAAAGGGCAATCCGTCGGCAACTCGCAATCCCCTTTCCCAGTTACTGACGATTCGCCGCGGTTGATGATCTGTTGACGACAGAACCACCGCGTAATAATCACCTGTGGCAAATTGATTCATACTGGGACCGGTGCCCTGAAACTCAATATATAAGGCATCGGCCTTTGCGACAATCAGCTTGGAACCTGTATCAATTGTGTTGAAAACTTCACGGGTTCGGATGGCCTTAGGACTCACCGGGCAATTTTCCTGGCAGACGATACAGGGTCTGTCCATTGCCCAGGGCAGACATCGGCCCCGGTCGACGAAGGCGGTTCCAATTTTAATCGGTCCCTGTTCGGCATAGCGGTTTCTTCCCAGTCGTTCATCTATACTGATTGGCCGTATCGCCGCTGTTGGGCAAAGATTTCCGCAGGCAATGCAATTAAGCTGACAACCGCTGGTTCCTATACGAAAATTGAGAACCGGGGTCCACAATCCTTCAAGACCGCCCTGCATACTGGCCGGATGGATCACATTGGTCGGGCAAATGCGCATGCACTGACCGCATTTGATGCAGCGGGAGAGGAACGCTTTTTCCGGAAGGGCGCCGGGAGGACGCACCAAAGCCGGGTCCCAGTTTCCACCGAGATGGCCGCTTACACGCAGCATGGGAATGGCTGCGGCTCCGGATACTGCCGAGGCCAAAAATTGTCTGCGAGACAGATCCGGCGCGAGAATTTCACCCGAAGCGGACGGAGCGATCTGATACGTCATTAAATTATGACGGCAATCGTTCAGGCAGTTCATGCACAGGACGCATTCGTTTATTCGAATTTGCGACGTCGGCGAGCACGCACCTTCACAATTCTTTTCACAGAGATGGCAATCGGCACATTCATTTTTTGTTTTGCCCATTCGCCAGATGGCAAGACGACTCAATATACCGAACATTGCGCCCGTCGGACATATGAAACGGCAATAAAAACGAGGCACCGCCAGATTTAATAATACCGCTGACAGGAATATGGTTGCAATCAGACAGGTACCGTCGTAGGCGCGTGGGATGGTTGAAATGGATACAGAAGTGCGGTCGACAAGCGGCAGGATAACAAGGTTTATCGAGCGGTACACCAACGGAATCGGATCCAGCAGCCCGATTTGAAGAGATGCCACCGAAGTTTGATAGCCATTAAAGAGGGTGCTTAACAACAGCCAGACCGCAATGAAGATCAAAAACACAAAACCAATTTTTTTTGGATTCGCTCGTGTTTGGCGAACGGCCTTGAGGATCATCCAGGTCAATATGACCAAAACCAGGATCCCGAAAAACAATCGATTGGTTTCGGGTAAGCGAATAAAATAAATTGCCAGTTCGAGCGTCGAAACCGTCAAAAGAAAAATCAGAATCCAATATTTGATCGATTGTCCGGGATGGTATCGATTGAGTTTTATTTTTTCGGGTATTGATCTTTTGCGTTTGGCCAGAAAACCGACAAACTGGTGAATGGAACCGAACGGACATATCCAGCCGCAAAAAAATCTTCCCAGGATTATTGTAAATACAATCGTTACCAGTCCCCATAAGAGGCCGTCATATACCGTTCGGGTGCTCAGTAGTGTCGCCAATCCCACCAGCGGATCCAGCTGAATTATCCAGTTTACCGGCCAGCCGCGCAACTGCCACCATTGATCCCCAAGGGTGGTGACCGCACAAAACCATAAAAAAAGGACAAAAAAGAACCCTTGACAGATTCGTCGGGTGGTTACGATATTCATAGGTTTTAGTAAAAATCCGATCCCAGAGGGGCCGGCTTTGATTTAACCCCTGGAAGGGGCTGGTTTACTTAAAGCTGAACAAGTTAAAAGTGCCTAAAGTGATCTAAAGTGCCTAAAGTTATGGAGTCGCTTCGCTCTCTCCGAGCTGTAGGCTCTACGAGCCGGAAGCCGCTGATTTTATATAATTGGCAGAATTCCTTAACTTTAGCTCACTTCAAACTCTTCCAGCGATTCTTCAGGCAGAGCTTTTGATCTCTGACACGGCCAACAGTGCCAGAGTTTCTCTGCTGAACTAAATTGATGCCATTACAGGATTCAATTTTTGATAGTCCGCGGTTCCAATTCCGGCGGCTTCCGCTTTTCCGATGAACGGAAGTTCGTCTAAAGATCTTCCGAGTAAAGATGCGCCAAATGCATCGGCAGCGACCTGATCCGTACTGACGATCATGGTATTGGTATTTTTAAGGTCCGAAAGAGAGCCCCCGGTGGGACCGTTGGTCATCATGCTCGTGGTTGCGTCCAGTATCACCAGAGAGGGCTTTACCATCATGGCCAGTTCCATGATGATGTTGTGTATATCCTGGTGAAAGATATTGCGGCGACCCCCCAGAAGACCGTACCAGTTTTTCATGATCATGGATGCGCCGCTTCGATGGTGATCTTTAAGCGGCGCCATACCGATCACTTTGGTGATATCCGTAAAGGGTTTGTAAAGAACCGGCCAATTTCGGATCAATTTTGCATCTTTGACCGTCATGGGGCTGAACAAGTCATCGCGCGGCAATAACACCCGGGCACCGGCACTGCGGGCGGCATCGGCAATGCCTGTCAGGGTAAAGCAGCTGGCAGGGTCATTAATAGGGTTATCCGTTACCACGACGGATGCGGCACCGGCCCGAAAACAAAGCTGTGTCATTTCGGTTATGATTGCAGGATGCGTCGTTGCCGACAGCATGGCCGGGGATGCAAAGGCGGCATTGACTTTTAGCAGCACCCGATCCCCTTTTTTTATAAATGTTCCAATACCACCTAAGGATTTTAGAGCCATCCGTAAGGTGGCAACCCTGTCCTCTCCTCGGACAATGCTCATTTTTTGCCCCAGAGCGGCAATGGAAAAATCCGGCAGGATAAGGTTTGACGGATCATTTTTTGATAAAGTGGGACCTTTGGAGTCATGGAACCAGAGACCCGCAGCACAGGCAGCACTTATGGAAATTCCTGCTTTGGCCAATCGATCCAGAAATTGACGCCGGTTCAATCCGTTACTGTTCGGATCGAGATTCATTGCCCCCCTCTTTTATTCGATGATATAATCGTATGGCCAGCGATTTCGCCTGATCGATGGTTGCAGCTTCCCGAATGCCTGCCAAATACGAACCATGGGAAAAGACTATTTCATAGGTGTCTAAAATTTCTATCAATCGAGCACCCTTTATCGGCATCTGCGCTTCAATATTTTTTCCGCCGTATGCCAATAAAAACACCGTGTAAGTCGATGCCAATTCTTTTGCTTCCACAGGTGTCCTGCGGTGGGAGAGATAGGCCATGAGGCTGTGATCGTCAAATTCATATTCGGCGGTGTATATTTTATCGAAACCATCATAACCAAAAGCATCCGAAGAGATTAAAACCATACTGTTTTTTACCAGTTCCTGTTTGGGGAACAGCGCCGTTTCATTGACGGTGGCTGCTTCTGCAGGGGTGTTGCGAATGAACGTCTCGGCCATCATTTTTACAGACTGCAGCACCTGTCCTGATACTTTGGATGCGATGATTTCAACATAATAACGGCCATGAACCAGAAAGAGAGCGTTGGGTGTCCTGTAGGCATATTGTGCCAAACCGAGGGACTCTGCATCTTGCCGGCGCTGGGCGCTGAACACTGAAAAAGCGTTTTGGCTGTTGCCCATGTCATAAACAAAGGCTTCCATCCACAGATCGGTTGCACGTTCATCCTTAAAGCGCTGACTGACCAAACGGGTAAAACCGGCGGACAAGTACAATTCGGCCTTACCGTTTATTTTATCGGAAAGATTGCGGGCATCAAATATCTCCGTTGATGTGAGGGGTTGTATGCCTTCAGGCAAAGGGACAAAGGATGTGTTCGGAGAGAATTGGGAAGATGGTTTGTCTTTGTTTGGCTCCGGTAAAAGCGCATCTTTTTGCAATACCCCCGGGTTAAAGTGGAATTGGGTGATAAATATACCCACCCCGATAACCATTAGAATGGATAGAATGATCATACTTAAAAATGTTTGCCGCCGCCGGTTGTTTTTATTCTCTCGAATCACTGAATCCTCAAACTTTGACAGAAATTTTGGCAACACCTTATGAAGCAATGCGCCTTTAGAAAGGTATAAGATCCGGCTGCCATTGAGAGAAGTCTTTCAGGGTTATCAATAAAGGCTGTATCCGTAACAATTAGATTTATAACTTAGCATAATGCAAAGCCCCACAAAGTGTCAATTTGCAAATGAGTTTTAAGCCTTATTACGGAAAAATTTCATAACGGTCTCGTGGAAATCCTGAGCACATTCCAGATAAATGAGATGGCCGGCACCGGCAAAAGATTTCTCCACGGCATCGGGAATATGAATGGAAAGTAAACGGCCGTTTTCAGGGGGCACCAGCATGTCACGCTCGGCTGTGAGAATTAAAGTGGGAACTTGTATGTTACCAATGCGTCCGCAGGCGTCGAAACCACCGATGGCTTCAAGTTGTCGTTTGAGCGCATAGTTCGGCTGGAGGGGCGCTTTCAACAGCCGTTCTTTGTATCGTTTCAAGGCACCCGATCCGCTCCTTAGGAATTGAGGCGTGACCAAAAGCTCAAGGTTTTTATCGATGATCTCCTCCGGTGAAAGACCTTTGTTATTGGCAAATCGTTGGATCACATTCGGATTTGGGGGAATACGCTTGCTGCCGCCACAATGGGTACATCCAAGAACAATACGACGGACCCGGTCCGGATGCCTAAGGGCCAACTCCTGGGCAATCATGCCGCCCATTGAGAGACCCGCAACCCCAGCTTGCCTCACCCCGGCTGCATCCAGAACAGCCGCGGCGTGATCAGCCATTTCCTCAATTGTGTAGGGGCGATTTGGCTTGCTGGAACGACCCGCACCTATGTTGTCAAAGACAATTACACGGAAGTGGGGAGACCATGCTTCGATACTCTCCTCCCAGGACCATGTCCCGCCGCTGACTCCGCTAATCAATATCAGAGGCTCTTTTTTCCCGTAACTTTCCCAATGAATCCTTAGGTCTCCAAAAGTTGTTCTGGGCAAATTTCACCTCCAAAGAAACGGTCCGTCTTTATTTCGCCAAAGGCAGATGGTTCGTGGTAACAAATCATTATTGGCAGGCAAAACACAATAGATGAAGGCGGTTTGTGAGTCAAATAAAAATTGGGGCTTTAGGATTTGAGACGGAAACCCGGGACCGGCATGCATTTATACATTTTATATTGAAGGATAAGATAGATTTAATGATTCCAATCAAGTTTTTGTTAAGAATGCCGATTATATCTATCAGGAAACGAAATCGATGAATAAACGAAAAAAGCAACCAGCTATAACCCATCTACCAACCAACCAGGTGCCGCCCAAGCTTGAAATGGAATTATCACCCCATGGTATTGAAACCTGTCTTGCCTGCAAAATAATGAAAAACCTTCGTATTAAGAGTTTCAATAGCATTCCCAGCAATTGTCGTGCACAACAGCAGGAAGATTTCTGGTGTTCACTATTACATCTGGATAAAATGTTAAAAAGGATGCTGGATCAGTGATACGTAGACTCCATGTAAATGTTCCGGAGTTTACACCTAAGTGTACTTGATTTTTGGGGGAATGAAATGGAGCCAATCGGTATTTTAGAGCCCTTTTTTATAAGGATAAAAATATCATGGTGTAATTTATGGAGACATCCGCATTTACCTTTCCCATCGGTTGCCGCCGACATTTTTTAAATCAATATACTGAACCGTTCCCCGCCCACCGATAAAAGATGTCAGAAGCCAGCTGACCAAGCTGATCAAAAGTGATCCAAACACGGCCGACCAGAATCCGTAAACCTCAAATCCGGATATCATCCCGGAAACCATCATGAGGACGATGGCATTGATGACAAAAGTAAAAAGTCCCAGGCTCAGTATATTCACCGGGAGCGTCAATATTAACAGTATGGGTCGAAAAAAAGCATTCAGTATTCCCAAAATCGCAGCAGCAAAGAATGCGGATACAAAACCGCTGACCTGTATTCCATCAATCAAATATGACGTAGCGATGATTGAAAATGTCAGGATCAACCATCTCAGAAAAATTCCCTTCATTTTAGTTTCCTATAATTTTGATGCCGAAGTTTCTCATCCGTAATTCCAAGCAACGCCAATACAGCGTAGCGGGCCGGGAAAATTTTTTAAGGTAAAGTCATATTAGCCATATTCGGGTTCGAAACTCGTGTTTAATATAAAATGCTACTTTTTTAATCACCCAGTTTTTTGGCCAGTTCCGCCACTCTCTGACCCAGTTTCATGCCGTTTTCCAGACTGCCGCTGTCCGGTGTACCGACACAGGCCGTACCGAAGTGCCCGGTGGCCGACATGGGATCTCCCACAATCACCATGCCGTAAATCAACATGACCTGAA
The DNA here is from genome assembly GCA_964195835.1 of uncultured Nitrospinaceae bacterium. GTDB lineage: Bacteria > Desulfobacterota > Desulfobacteria > Desulfobacterales > UBA11574 > UBA11574. Next base: position 28,579 of record CAXMTB010000003.1, read on the forward strand.
TGATGGACATCATGGTAGTTTCCTTGCCGCCCGAAGGATCTGCGGAAGTTGCAAAGGCCGCGCCGACCTTGCCTTCCATCTTTTTACGCACACCCACAAATTCGTCGAAGATTTTTTTGAGCTGGGCTGCCATGACGCCGAAATAGACGGGAGATCCGGCAATGATGCCGTCCGATGACACAAAATCCTCTTTGGTGACGTCATCGGTATGTTTAATGACGCCCTCAACGCTGTCGACACTTTCAATCCCTTTTACAATGGCTTCAGCCAGTTTTTTGGTGTTGCCGCCTTTTGAAAAATAAAGAACCAGAATTTGCATTTAAAGCCTCCTTAACACGTTAAATGAAACCCGGCACAAACATTTTTACTTTGTTTAAAGAGCCGGTTGAACGTCTTTATTGCTTTTGATGTCTTTTCTTCGATTAAATCAATATCGTTTTGCTTGAGAAATTCACCTAACGATGGGGTCGATTTCATCATGCCGGGCTTTCCCTTGCCCAGCACCAGAATATTGGGTTTGGCATCGATAATGTCCCTCACATCCTCAATGTCAACCCGGTGACCACTTTTTCTCCACCAGGTGGGAATTACACTCCCTCGAATAATTTTAATATCATTTGTATAGGTGATTCCATCGACCACTATATTTCCAAAGGAGAAATTTTCAATCATCATATACCTTCCAATAGGGCTTTTCATTTTCCCAGTTGTCTAGTATTTCCTTAGGTGGTCGAACGACGACGGCCTTGCATTCGGCGGTAAGGGTTCCGTCGGAAAGGCGGATCTCTCCGGCAACCTGAGCCCGGTTCGCGGTCTGTTTGATCACCCATCCGATAACCGTCAACGGTGTACTGGTCGGTGTCGGTCGACGGAAGTTCACTTCCAGTTTCAACGCAACCATTAACGCATCTTCACCGGAGTTCAGCATCACCGAACGCCCGGCTGTTTCATCCAGTATTGCCGAAACAATACCGCCGTGAACCACCCCGGGATAGCCGTTGAAATGATCCGGAACCGTCACTTTCGATCGTATCTGCCGGGCCTGGTGATCTTCATACCATTTCATTTTCAGCGAAAATTCATTCTCAAGCCCGCATAAAAAGCATCCGCGTGAATTTTTCTGTTTCCGCATTTTTTTCTATTTATCGATTGCATCCGTATAATTTTACCTTAAAAAATTTCCCCGGCCTGCTCTGCTGTATTGGCGTTGCTGAAAATTAAGGGTGCGAAACTTGAGTGTATTATACATCCATTCCAAAGAAATTTATCAGGATGGCGCTTAACCAGCGGCGCAGGGGCGCATAGGAATAGTGCCGCCTGGCCACTTCATAATTGTGATGGACCATTTTCTCTTTTATTTGGGGCGAGTTCAAAACATCTCTTACCTGTTGAACATTTTTTTTGGTCAGGAATCCGTCCATGACGATCAGATCAAACCCTTTGGGCTCAATGTCTCTGATAAACGTTGCGTATCGGTTGATGAGCA
>CAXMTB010000003.1:30074-54931 GCA_964195835.1 uncultured Nitrospinaceae bacterium
TTTAAAATAAACCGCTTCAAGAAATGCATTGCCGAATCCTTCATAAAGACTGGGGTAGGTAATGAAATCAGCGTGGGGGTAAATATCCCACAACGACGGCTTCGCGTTGTGATTCGATTGATCGTTTAGCGGATCTGATACGCGCGTTTTTACCAACCTTAAATCCACCCCTCGTTCGTGTGCGGTTTCCAGAAGCCATTCGGAATATTCATATCCCTCATCACCGGCTTCATGGGAGATAACCAGCTTGTATCGCGGGTTTTTCAGGTTTTCGAGCAATTCAATGGCATGTTCGATTCCCTTGCGCTGGACAATGCGGGTGGGCTGCAGGATGATATGGTCTTGCGGTTCCAGATCCATAGAACTTCGGAACTGTGCGGTTTGCTCGGCGTCTATTTCCGGTGGGTTCTCAAAATCCAAAACATTGGGAATGATCGTAGATGAAATTCCTGTCCGAAGCGCCAGCTCTTCTTGAGCCGCCGAGTTGATCACAACATGTTCGATATTATTTAAGTTGGGCGGAAACGACATTCTCAGGTAATCTCCCACTGCGTTCACGGAAAACCGCGTCCTTTCCCAATGGAAATCATGGTGATGGGCAATGGTGGGAATCTGGGTTTCGGCGATAATTTCGGTTAAAGCGATTCCAAGTGGAATATGCAACGGGATGGTCAGTACATTCTGAGCGATGAGAAGGTCTATGTGAAATTGTGAAATAAATGTTTGGATCTGTTTTTTTAACAAAACTTTTAATTCAAAAATGGTATCGGTTACAGTGGGGTTTCGCTTTTTATGACCGAATATTCGATCATTGATCCACTGGTTTTTTTCGTGCTTAAAATGGGCCTCAGGGATTAGAAAACTAGTTTTCGGATCTCTGTCCAATTCGCCGGCAAACCAGAAACAGCTGTGGCCGTTTTGTTTTAAAACTTTTGACCACTTGCTTGCTTCCATGGTCACACCGTCGGTGCCTGAAAAGCGCGTGGAGATAAAGCCGATGTTTTTCGACATGATTTTTATTTTCCTTTATAAATTGGATACAGGATCGATAGCCATTCCTGAATAGAATGCTATATATAAGACTAATATTGGGTTTTACAACCTTAAAAAACATTAAAGAAGGATGTATCTGCAATTTGATGGGGTATTGGCAGGTAATATGTTCGTGTTCACGGGGAAACAAACCCCGTGAACATGTACGGTAAAATGACTTCTATTCACATTTCAAAGTATAATTTCCATCCCTTCCTTTGCCACTACAATTTCCAGGTCGGACTGGTTGCCAAAATGTTTCTGGCAGTGCTTTTCGAGTTCAAACAGTTCCCGGTCTGTCCGCAGAGGATCATGGTGAAAAAGGACTATTTTTTTAACATTGGCCTTGAGGGCGGAATCGATTGCGTGCTCAAAAAATGAGTGCCCCCAGCCTATTTTTGATGAAAGGTATTCTTCCTTGGTATATTGACAATCATGGATAAGAATATCTGCATCGCGATAAAAATCGAGCAATTTTTCATTTTCTTCACGTGCTGCCTCTTCTCCTTCATCACGAACGACGGGATCAAAATCCGCAGCGTTTGTGTCTGTTGAGAAAACGTTTCTAAAGGGCTCTGTGTCATAGGCGGTACACAAAACTTTGCCGTTAAATTCAAACCGATAACCGAGACAGAGTAGCGGGTGATTCAAATATTTTGTTTTCAGCGTGATTCCGTCGCCAAGATCCATTTTGCATTCACCGAGCTGTAAATACTCGATATTTGCTGTAAGTTCACCGTGCAGCACCGGAAAGTATCGGTATCGTAGAAGGTCGCCCATTATTTTCTCAAGAGAATCGTCTTCAAATGTTATCGGGCCGTATACCTTCAGTTTTGTGCCGGGAATATATATAGGTCTGAAAAAAGGGAATCCGATAATATGATCCCAGTGGGTATGGGTTATAAATATTTCTGTGGTTATGGGTCCGTCTTGAATATCATCCCACACCAGGCGATGTCCCAGCGGATGGATACCGGTTCCGGCGTCGATGATGATGAGTCTGTTTTTTTCGCCGAACCGAAGTTCCAAGCATGGGGTGTTGCCTCCGAATTCCACTGTCTTGGGCCCGGGACATGCAATAGAGCCGCGTACACCCCAGAAACGAAGTTTCATAATTTCCTCCTCAGCCGGCAACCTTCAAAAATATCTGGGCTTTTTCTATCTCTTGCTCGACTTCATCGTTAAACGCACTGATATTACTAAAATTAAATTCCGTGTTATTCTCGAGATACCGCATGACTTCAGGATGAATATTTTCCAAATAATGGTTTCCGGAGAAACCTATTTCCGAACTATTCGCAAAATGGTTCGATAGAATGACGGTGCAAAGAGTGTCGTTTTGCACACCTTGATATGTTTCCGGGGTGTGATGATACGTTATGGGATCTGAAATTTCCTCTCCCAGTTTCCACTTTTTTGCGATAAGATTTCCCACATAGGAATGATCAATTCCCAGCAACTGTTTTTCAGAAATGAAGAGAGGCTGAAGCTCTTTTTCCGGTATTCCTATTATATTCCGGTATTCCTCAGAAAATTTACTGTTCAAAGGGATTTTTCCAATGTCATGCAAAAGCCCGGCGATGAAATATCCCTCCAGCAGCTTGTTGTCTATGTTGCGTTTTTTGGCGATCAGTTTGGCAATAACGCCGACGCCAAGAGAATGTTTCCAGAACAGATCCATGTTTAACGCACGAAAGTTTTTACTTGTCCCAAAGGCGCTCATCACGGTTGCGCCGAGAACAAGATTTTTAACCGTATTCATACCCAGCATAACAACTGCCCGAACCAGAGAGATAATTTCACGTGAGAGACCAAAATAGGCTGAATTAACAAGTTGCATAACCTTTCCCGTGAGCACCGGGTCTAAACTGATGACCTTGGTCAGATCTGTGGGTGATGTGTTAACATCACGGCAGATTTCCATGACCTTGTTGACAGTTGCGGGAAAAGGAGGCAATTGTCTAATATAGTGGTCTATTATTGCTAAACGATGACGATATTCCAAGTGTTGACCTTTACCCTTAAATTTTGTTCCGTGCTTGGATTTGCCCGAAAGCTCATCAATGATTTAACTTATTAATTTATCGACTTCCCAATTAAAAACTTGAATCATTTGTATTCGTTTGGATGTCGAAAAAACCAACATTAGATTTACCCATATCACCAAACCCTAAACCGAGTCAACGTTGTGCAGAACGAATCCTCTCGGAATTTCTACATGACTCAAGTTTCGCACCCAAATACTGAAAACCTGTCATCCAATAAATCTTGCGATAACAATCTTGACCCGAGCTTATCATCAAAGCAACGTTGGGATAAAATCCCTGACAGAGTGACTTAAACAAAAGTTTTATTTAAGCAGTCCGATTTTCAAGAATATAATAAATTTTTAGGGCACAATATATAGTAACTTATTTTAATAAAATACAATATATTCTAATTCGATAGAATTATATATAAATTATATATAATTTAGCTTGACATCAATAAAATACAAGCTTATGATATAATTAATAATTATCTTTAAAACCAACACGGAAGAAAATTTTATTCAATGAGCCAAAATTGCCTAAAAAAAATTCGAGAATCTCTCATGATGAGTAAGGCCGAGCTTTCCAGAAAAGCTGGAATATCTCCAATTACAATTACACGGATTGAAAATGGGATGCCATGCAGAATGGAAACAAAGCGAAAGATACTTTTAGCTTTAGGATACAAAATTTCCGATAAAAACAAAGTGTTTTTCGACTAAAACCAAGGCAGGAATATTTTCTCGGCAGTAAGATGTTATGAAGAACCTTTAAATAGTCAACCGAAGACACCATCAGACAACAAAGGCAGAGTCCATGGGCTTTGCCTTTGTTGTTTGTTTCCATCCAGAAATAGCCCTTTTCTCTCCAAGCCGTAGGCTCTGCGAGTCGGAGGCCGAAATCTCTGCGCCTGCCCTGTGAAATGCAGAGCCTATTTCTCTGGGGTCAATCTTAGGAATTACTTGTGCGGCGTACAATTTGTCCGCCTCACCGCAAGCGGCATCTTCGACCGGCGGGAAGGTAAAATATTTCCTGGGAGCATTGATGTTTGTTGCATATAGAAGGAGTCAAGGACCTATCACAAGCTTTTGTCCCGGATAGATGGTATCACCATCACCCAGTTTGTTAAGCTGACGCAATTTTTTTATTGTCAAACCGTATCTGGGTCCGATCTGGTACAATGTTTCACCGGGCTTAACAATGTGATATCGATTTCCGGTGGTTTTCTTGGATACTTTTGCGGTTTTTGAAGTTTTGGCTTTCTGAGTTCTGACTTTGGACATCTGCTTTTGAAGGCTGCCTATGTTTATCACGATCTGATCCATCCTTGACGTTAAAGCTGCTTCAGACCGGTCAAAGCGCTCCTTGAACTGTTGAAACGTTTGGGTCTGTTCCCAAACTTGCGCCACCCGGTTATCAACCACGTCCAACTTATCAACCATTTCTTCAAAGTTTTTTACACTGTTTTCCAATGCGGCAATTCGCTTCTCAAGCACGGCGCTTCGATTTCTGGCAAACAGCAAAAGTAAAAGAATTAGCAGAATCAAAAATCCGATACCCAATCTTGATAAAGGGATTTTTTCAGACATTTTGGGTGCGGTCGTTCCGAATTTTAGCTTTTTCTCTTCTTTCCATAGGGAATATTGTTCATTATAATTATTGTCTTCCGGATTCTCACTAAATTTATCTATTCTGTCATCGTCTCTTTCTGTCATGGCAAGACCTTTTCAAAAGGTGTGTATTTATCTAAATTGTAATTTAATTGAACAATCCATATCATAATTTTTATTCGATTGAAAGAACCGGTTTCACAAAACAAAAAAATAGCTGTAAAGGACAAAATTTTTAATGAAATCTCAACCGTGCATCTTAAATGGTCAATCTATTATTCTGAATTGGATTTTTCTGTCGTATATCACATTGTCTTACCCATAGAATTTTATTGACAAAATTTTTAATTCCTTATAGTTAAACAACTTGATTTTTTCCATGACAAGAGAATTATTGCGTCCCATGTTATTACCACAAAATTGCTCTTTTTATAGGAGGATCGAACGATGGCCAACGATGTAATCGGATCGGTTCTGGTTTTAGGGGGCGGCATTGCAGGAATGCAATCTGCTCTGGATCTTGCCAATGCGGGATATTATGTCTATCTCGTTGAAAAATCACCGTCCATCGGGGGGGTGATGGCCCAGCTGGACAAAACGTTTCCCACCAATGATTGTGCCATGTGAATTATCTCACCGAAACTGGTCGAGGTCGGCCGGCACCTGAATATCGAAATTATCACATACGCGGATCTGGAATCTGTTGAAGGATCTGCCGGGAACTTCAAAGTAAAAGTTAGAAAACGTCCACGCAGTATTAATATGGACCTTTGCACAGGCTGTGGCAACTGCGTCGAAAACTGTCCGGTTACAAACATACCAATGCCCCAAAATCAGTCTAAGTCATTATAAAATCGTCGCATCGATTTCAGCTTGTTGTATCAGGAGGGTAAGCATATGAGCGATCCATGTTTGGCGGAAAGCATTGAAACAACGGAAATAGATTATATGGAGCTCGATAGGATTATCGAGGAAGATTTTAACAATGACAAAGAAAATTTGATTATGATGCTTCAGGAAATTCAGAGGCGTTACAACTATCTTCCAACACCGGCTTTAACATATCTTTCCACTAAAATCGGTGTTCCATTAAGCAAGATTTATACTGTGGCAACTTTTTATAGCTCTTTTAGTCTTGGGCCCAGAGGCAGAAACATTATTTCGATCTGTCTCGGAACGGCCTGCCATGTCAGAGGCAGCGAAAGCGTTCGTGAAAGCATTGAGGGGTCCTTGGATATAAGCGTTGGAAAAATGTCAGAGGACCAGCGTTTTACACTAGAATCGGTTCGTTGTCTCGGTGGTTGCAGCTTTGGACCGATGGTCAAAATTAACGAAGACATGCATGGCCGCATCTCTCCTGACAAAATAGATAAAATCTTGGACCAATATAAATAAACTGAATAGGGGCGGGACCCATGAAAATCGAGTCTTTAAAAGATCTAGAATCTATCAGACAGGAATACAGCAGAAAACTCTACTACCCTGATGTTACGAAAGTTAATATAGGGATGGCAATATGCGGCATTATAGCCGGTGCTCAGGCATCATTTGAAAAGGCTGCAAAAGAATTTCCTGGTAACAACGGCGTTAGCATTAACCAGACCGGTTGTATCGGTTTCTGTGAGATGGAGCCATTGGTTGAGATACTAGAAAATGGCAAGCCACGGGTTATTTACAAGAATATTACAGAAGATAAGATTCTGGATGCCATTCAAGATTATATGGAGGGCACTTTCAACAAAAAGAGGATTCTGGGACAGATGCGCGATCCGCGTTCATTATTGGAAGGCGATATCCAGAACCCTGTAGCCGATGTAACGCCGTTGGAAGGGATTCCTTTTTTGGAAGATATCCCGTTTTACAATAAACAGGTTAAAATTGTTTTACGGAATTGCGGCTATATTGATCCTGACAGCATTGAAGAGTACATCGCCAGGGATGGATATTCTGCCTTCTTTCATGCACTCTATGAATTGGAACCGAGTGAAATCGTAAGTAGCATTAAAAAATCAGGGCTCAGAGGTCGTGGTGGTGGTGGCTTCCCAGCGGGGATCAAATGGGAAACCTGTGCGAAACAAGATGGTGAAAGATATATCATTTGTAACGCGGACGAGGGTAACCCGGGCGCTTATGTGGATAGAAGTATTTTGGAAGGAGATCCCCACAGCGTTCTTGAAGGAATGCTAATTGCGGCATTGGGCATTGGATCGAGTCAGGGCTTTATCTATGTTCGCCATGAGTATCCGCTTTCCATAAAACGTCTGGTAACTGCAATCAAGGCGGCCGAAAAATATGGATTGCTTGGCGACAATATAGCAGGATCTGATTTCAGTTTCCATATTAAGATTTCTACTGGAGCGGGTGCCTATGTTTGCGGTGAGTCAACAGCTTTAATGGCTTCTTTGGAAGGTCAGGTGGGCCGACCCAGGGCCAAGTATGTGCATACCGTGGAAAAAGGTTTCAGACAAGGTCCTTCAAATCTAAACAATGTGGAGACCTATGCGAATGTCCCTGTCATCCTCCTAAAAGGTGCTGAATGGTACGCCAGTATGGGTACGAAGCACAGCAAAGGCACAAAACTTTTCAGTCTGGTGGGCAATGTAAAAAATTCTGGTTTGGTCGAAATACCAATGGGGACCTCTCTTAAGGATATTGTTTTTGATATCGGCGGCGGTGTTCCCAAAATGAGAAAATTTAAAGCCGTCCAAACCGGAGGCCCTTCAGGCGGATGTATTCCCGAACAATTTTTGAATTTGGGAGTCGATTTTGATGAGTTGACCAAAGTTGGATCCATGATGGGTGCAGGTGGCATGATTGTTTTGGACCAGGATTCCTGTTTGCTCGACGTTGCCCGTCATTTTCTGGACTTCAATAAAGAAGAATCCTGCGGGCAATGTGTTCCCTGTCGTGAAGGGATTACAGCTATGCTGGATATTCTGACCGATATTTGCAAGGGAAACGGTAAAGAAGGCGATATCGAGCTTTTGGAAGAACTGGGTATGATGATCCAGAAGTTTTCCCTTTGTGGACTGGGAACCGCAGTTCCAAATCCGGTGCTGACAACTATTCTCTATTTCCGAGAAGAGTACGAGGCCCATATAAAGGATAAGAAATGCCCGGCAGGGGTCTGCAAGCCGTTTTTGTAGCATGAGATTGATGAATAGGTCTAAAATGGCTTCCAACTTCATGCTTTTAAATCTCCAGTAGGGACCACCACTGATGAAAAGAAAAAACTACACGAATTGAACCCGTAAAAGTGTATAACGTATGGAATTTATTACCATGGCTGTAAGGTTAATACCATCCGAACTAAATAATCTAAGGACATAAGAAGGTTAAAACCCATGATTACGTTCAAACTTAACGGTAAAGAGGTCCAGGGAGAAGAAGGACAGTATGTTCTTCAGGTTGCTGAGAAATACGGGGTTGAAATTCCGACACTTTGCCACCATAAGGCGCTCGAACCCGCCGGAATGTGCCGTCTGTGCACCGTGGAGCTTTTTGACGGACGCCGCACACGCTTTGTAACCGCCTGTAACTATCCCATCTGGGAAGGCATGGAGGTCAAAACAGACACCGAAACGGTACACGAGGGCAGAAAGTTGAATGTGGAATTACTACTTGCCCGCTGTCCGGATGTACCCATCATCAAGGAGCTTGCTGCCAAATACGACCTTGAAGAAACACGCTTTAAGATTAAAGACGACACCTGTATCCTTTGTGGGCTGTGTACCCGTATCTGTGACAGAATGGGCAGCAGTGCCATCAGTCTCACCGGTCGAGGGGCGGAGATTAAGGTGGACACCCCGTTTCATATCCAAACGGATGTATGTATGGCCTGCGGTGCGTGTGCTTTTGTTTGTCCCACAGGACATATTACCATCGATAAAATCAAAGAAAATATCACAAAACACAAATTGGAGAAGATACCTTCAGAATATGATGCAGGTCTCAAAGGCCGAAAACCGATCTATGTCCCATACGCCCAGGCGGTCCCCAATACACCGGCCATTGACCGAAGCAAATGTGTCCATTTTAAAACCGGCGGATGTAAGATATGCGCCGATTTTTGCCCTGTTGATGCCATTGATCATTCACAAAAAGAGGAAATTATCGAGTTTGACGTGGGGTCCATCGTTTTGGCGCCGGGGTTTGAAGCATTCGATCCCAGCCGGTTTGATACTTATGCCTATACCAGCCTGGCCAATGTGGTCACTTCTCTGGAATTTGAACGGATTATTTCCGCCACCGGCCCTTTTTCAGGGCATCTGATCAGACCGTCCGACCATAAGGAACCGAAAAAAATCGGCTGGTTGCAATGTGTGGGATCCAGGGACCTCAACCGTTGTGACAATGCCTACTGTAGCTCGGTCTGCTGCATGTATGCCATTAAGCAGACAGTGATCGCTACAGAGCACAGCAACGAGCCGCTCGACTGCGCGGTTTTTTATATGGATATGCGAACCCACGGAAAAGACTTTGATAAATATTATGAAAATGCCAAAAAAGAAGGCGTCAGATTTGTCCGATCCAGGATTCACACCATAGACCCGGTACCTGGCACCGATGACGTATCGGTTCGGTATATCGAGGAAGACGGCAAGATCAAAGAGGAAATTTTTGACATGTTTGTTTTGTCCGTAGGCCTTGAAACCACTCAGGATGTTGCGGATCTTTCAAAGCGTCTCGGCGTCGATCTTGATGAATACCTTTTTACGAAAACCGACAGTTTCCATCCCGTAGCGACTTCTGTGGAAGGAATCTATGCATGCGGTGCTTTCACCGGCCCCAAGGATATCCCCCAGTCAGTAATGGAAGCCAGTGCTTCGGCCTGTGCGGCAACAGAGCACCTGGCGTCGGCCCGCAACACCCGGACCAAGATCCTCGAGCTGCCCCCTGAAAGGGATGTTAGTGAAGAACCGCCTAAAATTGGCGTATTTGTATGCAACTGCGGGATTAACATCGGTGGTGTGGTGAGAGTCCCGGAAGTAGCAGAATATGCCAAAACCTTACCGAATGTGGCCTATGTAGAAGAGAACCTCTTTAGTTGCAGCCAGGATACCCAGGAAAAAATGACGGATATCATCACACAAAAGGGCCTCAACCGCGTGGTCGTGGCGGCCTGCACACCCAAGACACACGAGCCGTTGTTTCAGGAAACCCTGATCAATGCCGGCCTGAACAAATATTTATTCGAGATGGCCAACATTCGAAATCATGACTCCTGGGTTCATGCAAACGATCCGGATGCAGCCACCGAAAAGGCCAAGGATCTTATTCGAATGGCTGTTGCAAAAACCAACCTTCTATCACCGTTGAAGCAGACGGATCTTCCGGTATTCCATTCGGCGATGGTGATCGGCGGCGGGATTGCCGGAATGACAGCCGCTGTTTCACTGGCACATCAGGGATATCCTGTGGATCTTGTAGAAAAAACCGACACTTTGGGTGGTAACGCCTTGATGCTGGGCAAAACCCATAAAAATGAAGACATTGGAACTTTTGTTAAAGGACTTATAAAAGCCGTAGAGTCGGACGACCGCATCACCGTTCATGCCGGGACAACGATCAGTAACGTAGACGGTTTTATCGGCAATTTCAAAACCGAGCTTAGAAACTCCGAATCAACAAAAACGATTGAGCATGGGGTGGCGGTTATCGCTACCGGTGCCAAAGAATACAAGCCCGATGAATACCTTTACGGGGAACACAAGGCGGTGATGACCCACCTGGAACTTGACGATCTGTTTAAAAATAACGACCTCCGGATTGATCAGGCTCAAAATGTCGTGTTTATCCAGTGTGTGGGATCCAGAGATGAAGCCCGCCCATACTGTTCAAAAGTATGCTGCACCCATTCCGTCAAAAGTGCCATCGACTTCAAGCAAAAAAATCCCAATGTGAATGTTGCAATTCTTTATAGGGATATTCGAACATATGGAAAAAAAGAGGATCTCTATCGCGAGGCAAGGGCTGCCGGCGTGATCTTTTTTTCTTATTCTGTCGATCAAAAACCTGAAGTAAAGCCTGATGGCGACCAGATCATCGTCGAGTTCACAGACCGAATACTCAACCGCAAACTGGCCGTAAAGGCCGATATTCTTTGTTTGGCATCAGCCATTGTCTCCCACTGGGATCATTCGTTGGCCCAGTTATTTAAGGTGCCTTTGGATTCCGACGGATGGCTCTTGGAAGCCCATCAAAAGTTAAGGCCGGTGGATTTTGCCAATGACGGTATTTTTATGTGTGGTATGGCCCATTATCCGAAACCCATCGAAGAGAGCATTGCCCAGGCACAAGCTGCTGCGGCAAGGGCTGTAACCGTACTGGCCTTGGAGACAATTAAAGTGGGCGGAATCGTCTCCGATATTCGTGCCGAGTTGTGTTCGGGCTGCCTGGGATGCATCAATGTTTGTCCGTATGGCGCCATTGATTTTAACAATCAAAAGTTTGTGGCCGAAGTCAACGCGGCCTTGTGCAAAGGGTGTGGCGCTTGTGCAGCAGTATGCCCTTCCGAAGCACCGACGCTGATGGGCTTTAACAACTATCAACTTTATGCTCAGATTAAAAGCGCATTGAGCGCTTAATCCATTGGAAAGGAGAAAAATGTGAACGAGGATAAATATGAGCCTAAAATCATCGCTTTTATGTGTAACTGGTGTGCATATGGGGCGGCTGATCTGGCAGGTGTAAGCCGACTGGCATACCCGCACAATATTCGTCCCATCCGGGTAATGTGTTCCGCCACGATATCGCCGCACCATATTTTGCGTGCATTTCAGAGCGGGGCCGACGGCGTCCTGGTGGGCGGGTGACATGTCGGCGACTGCCATTACCTGTATGGTAATTACATGACGATTAAACGGGTGACGTTTCTTCAGGAACTTTTGGCGTTTATGGGATTAGAAGGTCGGTTGCATTTAGACTGGATATCTTCGGCCGAAGCCCAGAAATTTGTACAAGTGGTCACCAGTTTTACGAATAAAATACAATCATTGGGCCCCAGCCCTCTGTCCGGCGACTTTGACATGTCCGCTATTGTAAGTTCATGCGAAGCGGTGCAGGATGCTGCGAGTGTGGAGGGAGGATGATATGCAAGAACAAGTGAGAGAGTGGCTTGAACAAGGAAAAGTGGACATCTTCTTGGGATATAAAAAAATTCAGGGACACCCCTTGCCCCATTGCTTTACCCGGGACAATCTGGATGAAAGCGACGATTTGGTCGTCGGCAACGCCCGGTATTCTTTGGAAAAAATGGCCACAAAAATCGCTGCCGAACATAAGGAACTAAAAATAGGACTTTTGGTGCGAGATTGCAATCAGAGAGCTTTGAATGTTCTTTATGTTTGGAATCAGCTGAGACCGGACAATATAGAGACAATAAGCGTCAATTGCTGTCCCTCCAAACTCAAGGAGCATGGGGATTGTTCCTACCTCGAGCCTGAAAAGGCAGCGCCTTTGAAAATGATGATCGGTATAGACAATAATATGGATGTTAAAGCGGCTGAGGAATTCGGCCAGGAAGACCGATATAAACGGTGGATGTATGAATTTCAAAAATGCCTTAAATGTTATGGGTGCCGGGATATTTGTCCGGTATGCTTTTGTAAGGAATGCAGCCTTGAACATACCGACCTAATCGCAACGGGCAGCATTCCGCCGGAAGTTCCGATTTTCCATCTGGTTCGGGCGGTTCATATGGGGGGTCGTTGTATTGACTGCGGTCTGTGCGAGGACGCCTGCCCGGTGGATATTTCCTTACGCCTGCTTTACCGAAAAGTTAACGATATCGTGTCCGATGTCTTTGATTATAAAACTGGAACCAGCGCAGACCAATCACCGTTTAATATGCTGGGAGAAGAGGTCACGCTCAAACCCAAACCCATTTAAAGATAAGCGATTGAAGATGTGATACCCTTTCCGTCGTAATATAGAGAGTCGTCAATATTCAATCCAAAATCTTCAATAATATAAGGAGCGATTCGAATGGATTTCAAACTCATTCCTTCAACATGTTCATATTGCGGTACCGGTTGCGGTGTTCTTTTCCAGGTTATGGACGGCCGGCTTGTGGACACCCTGCCCATGAAAACCCATCCGGTTAATGAGGGCAAATTGTGCATCAAGGGCTGGAATCTCCACGAACATGTGGTTAGCGACAAGCGCTTGACGTCACCTATGCTGAAGAAAAACGGCCAGTTGCAGGAAGCATCCTGGGATGACGCCATCCAGACCACCGCCGAAAAACTAAAGGCCATTATTGAGGCCCACGGCCCGGACAGCGTCGGCGTACTTGCTTCTGCTAAAATTACCAATGAAGAAAATTACCTGGTTCAAAAATTTGCCAGAGCAGTGATCGGGACCAATAATGTGGATCACTGCGCCCGGCTCTGACATTCTTCCACTGTGGTCGGTCTGGCCGCAGCATTTGGAAGTGGCGCCATGACCAATTCCATCGCCGAAATCGAGGATTCGGCCTGTATCTTTATCACGGGTTCGAACACATCCGCGTGTCATCCGCTGATTGCCCGGCGTGTCTTCAGAGCTAAGGAAAAAGGGGCCAAGTTGATTGTGGCCGATCCCAGAAATATCCAGCTGTCCCGTTTTGCAGATGTTGCCGTCACCCAGAGACTCGGAAGCGATGTGGCGTTGTTAAACGGCATGATGCATATTATTCTCAAGAACGGCTGGCATGATAAAAACTACATTGAGAATAGAACTGAAGCATTTGAAGGTTTTAAAACCGTCATTGAGTCATATACACCGGACAAGGTTGAAGCTATTACCGGCATTGCCGCTGCAGATATTGAAAAAATGGCCGAGCTTTATGCCACCAACTCACCGGCGTCTCTTCTCTATGCCATGGGAATTACCCAGCATACCACAGGCGTTGACAATGTAAAATCCTGCTGTAATCTGGCCATGCTTTGTGGGAATGTTGGTGTAAAAAGCGGCGGTGTGAATCCCTTGAGAGGTCAGAACAATGTTCAGGGTGCCTGTGACATGGGGGGATTGCCCAATGTTTTCCCGGCCTATCAGCCGGTAGCGGTTGAGGCCAACAATGAAAAATTTGCCAAAGCCTGGGGCAAAGCATTGCCCGGCAAGATTGGCTACACTATCACCGATATGGTGCAGGCCATGATCGACGGCAAACTCAAAGCGCTGTATGTGGTCGGTGAGAACCCGATGCTGAGCGATCCCGATCAACACCACCTTTTAAAGGCTCTGGAAAAACTTGACCTGCTGATTTGTCAGGATATTTTTCTCACCGAAACCGCAGAAAAAGCGGATGTGGTTTTTGCTGCGGTTTCGGTGGCCGAAAAGGACGGTACGTTTACCAATACCGAACGCCGCTGCATGCGAGTCCATAAAGCCATTGAACCCATCGGAAATGCACTGGACGACTGGCAAATCATCTCCAGATTATCTACAGCCATGGGCTATGAGATGAATTATGAGAGTCCTGAAAAAATCTTTAACGAAATGACGACTTTGACGCCAAGTTACGGCGGTATGACGTACGAAAGGTTAGGTCTTGACGGACTTCAATGGCCCTGTCCGAACGCTGAGCATCCGGGAACCCAGTTTTTACATGCCGCTCAATTCACCAGAGGCAAAGGCCTGTTTCATGCCATCGAGTATCTCGATCCGGCCGAGATGCCCGACAACGAGTATCCCTACTTTCTTACCACCGGCCGCATGTTCGCCCATTATCATACCGGTACTATGACCCGAGCTTCTGAGCATCTTGATACCGAGCAAAAAACCGGATATGTAGAAATTCATCCTGAAGATGCCGCGAACCTGTCGGTGAACGAAGGGGACATCGTCAAGCTGGCCACCCGCAGGGGCGAAATTGAGGTGCCGGCCAGGATAAGCAACAAGGTAAAGCCAGGTCTGTTGTTTGTACCGTTTCATTTTGCCGAAAATTCGGCCAATATTTTAACGAATTCGGCTTTTGATCCCGTTGCCAAAATCCCCGAGTATAAAGTTTGTGCGGTAAAAATCGAAAAAGCCGCCTAATTTAAGCAAACAGTCTGTTTTTAAAAAAAGGCCTTTTAAATTTGAAAGCGGGTATTATGTGTCGAACGTATCTCCGGCTTTTAATCCCTTTTCAGCGGCAAATTCAGCAGCCGCCATTTTTCCGCCTTTTACCGGCCTGACCTTGCCCACAATGAGTATTCCCCCTAAAAGGGCGATATGAATCCCTTTGTCGCCAACATCCAATAGGGTTCCCGGAGCATCAGCCACGGTTTCCTCGATTCGTTTCGCGCCGTAAAAACGAACCTTTTCACCTCTTAATAATGCAAAAGCGCCGGGTTGAGGATCACAGCCGCGAACCAGGTTGTAAAGCTCATCTGCCGGCTTGTTCCAATCGATACCCGCCACCTTGTCATCGCAAGGGGGTTCGTAGGTGGCGCCGACTTCGCCCTGAAGGATTTTGGGTGCATTGCCTGCCTTTATGAGGTCGATGGATTCTAATATGGCATCAACGCCCATGGGGAAGAGGTGGTTGAAATAGAGCGAACCGGTGGTGTCATCCGGACCGATGGCGATTTCCTTTTGAAGAAGAATGGGCCCTGTATCGATACCGCCGTCCGGCCAGAAGATGTTCAGCCCGGTTTTGCTGTCGCCCATGATTACGGCCCAGTTAATGGCACTGGCGCCGCGATGGCGTGGCAAAAGGGATGGGTGATAATTGATAGTACCATGGGTGGGAACATCAAAAAATCGTTCCGGGATAATATCCGTGACAAACGCCATAACGGTAAGATCTGGTTTCAGGTCCGTGTACTCGGCAAAAACCGCGTCATCTTTATACGTTTTGGGTTGAAAAACGTCGATGTTTTTAGACATAGCGGTGTCTTTGAGCGGATCGGTCCGACCGCCCGGCCTGTCCGGCGGTGCATAAACCGCCACGATGTTCTCGTTTTGCTCCAGCAGATTTTCCAATACCTTTGCTCCAAATGCCGCCTGACCGATCAGTATGATACGCATACTCCACCTCCTGAGATTGTTGGGTCATAAGTTAAAAAGATGCCACAATTATGTTTAAACTTACAAACGAATGATGTCAACTTTGAGTTGACATGTATTTTTTTCCCAGTCTTGTTTGCCACAGGATTTGCATAATAGATATTTTTCGAAAATGCTTTTTGTCCCGGGCGAAATTCTATCCATTATCTGTTTTCTTTGTCGATTTTCCAGCGGATCATTGCAACGAAGACATCTTGAAAAGGGTTTGATTCGATCGTTAATATCCAGATTATCAATGATGTGTTTTACCTGTTCCACGGCTGTTCCGGGTCGTATCAGCATGCCGTGGGTTATTGATTTGGATTTGAGCAATTCTTTTCGTTTTGTGAGGAGGATTCGTTTTTCCCGTATGGATTTTTCAATGATATCCCGTGTGGTGAAAGACCCGTTGTAATCGATATCAAATCCCAGCATCCGCATCGGTTTAACGATATCTTTCAAATGGATATCCGCTATAAATTGAATCCGTCGAAGCGGGAACCTTCTGAGCAATGTAATATTTTGAATATTAAGGGACTCGAAAACTGGATATACACTGACACGATCGCCGTCTTGAAAAATGGTGTTAAAATCTACTGATTTTCCGTTGATTAAAACCAGATCGACTTCCGTTGGCGGAACACCACATTCTTCGATGATATCTTTTATCGATTTTCTTTTGTTGAACTCGGCTTCAAAATCGACCTTCTTCCTGTGCTTCGGCAGAAAATCATTCAATTCTTCATAAAATCGAAATGTTCCTTTTGCCATCGGCAATGCTTTCCCACCTTATTCGGTCCCAGAAACCCTGCGCCTTTGAGCCAGAAATAGGAAAGAGGATAAAGGAAACCGCGGATGAACACGAATAAACACAAATATTTTGAAAAATAAAAAAGTAAGAAGGTTTGAAGTTTACCCGCCTTTGGCGGCGCCGGTCCGAAGGATTCCGGACTCTTGCGGAGAGGCGACCAGGGATCAGAAGGTCGGTACATTTTCTTGATTTCCTAACTTCTCACTTTCTAACCTTCTCATTTTCTAATTACATTTGCATCCATTTGCGGTCATCTATTTTCTAATTCCTAATTCCTATTTTCTAAAAAGAACATTCAACCCTGGCCCAGACCGATCACCGATACTCTATACTCAAAAAGTCATGTTTGCAATAGTGCATAGGCCAGATCAAAGGATGAGCGATGCGCACCAGGGCGGGCAACCCAAATCCCCTTTAGGGATTACCAAAGCCTTGTCCTCCCCCGCTTGGCAGGATCTAAGATGGGCCAGGATGTTTACTTAAGCGCAGCAATAATGGCCTTCATGAAATCCGGGAGATCGTCCGGCGTTCGGCTGGTGATGAGATTGCCGTCCACCACCACGGATTCATCCATCCACAAAGCTCCGGCGTGAACCATATCGTCCTTTATGGCGAAAAATGACGTTGCCTTGCGGCCATCCAGTATATTGGCCGAGGCCAGCATCCACCCGGCGTGGCAAATGGCGGCGACGACTTTTCCGGCATCGAACAGATCTTTAACGATTCGAACCATGGCCGGATAGCGGCGCATCATATCCGGCGCATATCCTCCTGGAATAACGACCCCGTCATAGTCTCCGGCAGACACCTGATCCGCATTGATGTCCGGTCGAACTTGGGTGCCGGGTTTACCGGTAAATTCTTCGGTTCTCCCGGAGCCGACAACCGTCACCTGGGCTCCGGCTTCTTTCAGTCGATAAAAGGGATACCAGAATTCAAAAACATTAAACATTTCTTCCACCAAGATAATGACCTTTTTCTCTTCAAGTTCCATGGCATCCTCCTTAGGGTATTCGCTCAACTTTGAGCGTATTGGTTCGACCGCTTTTTCCATGAGGCGGTGTGCCGGCAATAATGACAATCGTGTCTCCGGATGCGGCAAGACCGAAACGCTGCACCTCGCTGACGGCAACTTCAACCATATTGTCTGTTTCTTTTATTGCTTCAATTAAAGCGCTCTCCACACCCCATGTTAAAGCCATCCGACGCTGAACCTGTAGCGTTGCCGACAATGACAGCACGGGCCGATGGGGTCGATGACAGGCCACCCGACAGGCGGTCAAACCTGAGGCGGTGTAAGCCACAATCGCTGTGGCTGATAAAGATTCAGCCACTAAATTGCCGGCATATGCAACCGTTGGTTCAATTTCTTGAGGTGGAATAAACGATAAAGGGCCGGACAATTTTCCCTGAAACCAGGCGTTCTCTGTGGAAACGGCAATCTTTGACATGATGGTAACGGTTTCAATGGGATGCCGGCCGATGGCTGTTTCGGCAGACAGCATCAGTGCATCTGTGCCGTCTAAGATCGCATTGGCCACATCGGTAACCTCAGCGCGGGTGGGCTTACGCATATCAATCATGGATTCGAGCATTTGGGTGGCGGTTATCACCGGAGTCGCTGCTCTACGGCAAACGTCAATAATGCGCTTTTGTGCAATGGGAACTTCCTGCAAACTCATTTCCAGAGCCAGATCGCCCCGGGCCACCATAACGCTCTGGGCTTCGAGTGAAATAGCCTCAATATCATCCAAAGCGTTTTGTCGCTCGATTTTGGCAATGACAGAGATATTTGATCTTTTTTGGTTCAGATAGACCTTTAACTGACGGACATCCTCAGCAGATTGAACAAAAGAAAGCGCTAGAAAATCAAAATCCTGGGAAATGGCGAAATCGATATCTGCATAGTCTTTTTGAGTAATTGACGGGAGGTTGACCCGTAATCCCGGCAGGTTTATGCCCCGGTGGCTTGATAGCACACCACCGTTTAGTATTCGGCACCATACATCTCCACTGGCGTCAATTTTAATCACTTCAAGTTCAATATTGCCGTCATCAACCAGAATCAGACTGCCCATGTGTACGTCATCGGCCATGCCGGGATAATTTACCGATACAATTTCCTTGTTTCCTGTTAGCTGTCTGGGGGTTAGACAAATATCACGGCCTGTTTTCAAGGCAGCGGTATCTTCCGCAATTTCTCCAATGCGTATTCGGGGTCCTTGCAAATCGCCGATAATAGCAATGGGAACTCCCATCTTATCGCCCAATGTCCGAATTCGTTTGACCAAAGGAATGATATAATCATGGGTGCTGTGCGAGAAGTTAACGCGGACCACATCCAATCCGGCCAGAATCATCCTGTGCAGCGTTTCTTCTTTATCACTGGCCGGCCCTAAAGTGGCAACAATTTTTGTCCTTTTTAAAGGACGTATGGCATTAAGTTTATTTGGCATGAGTGAACCTGTTAAATTCGCGCCAGAAAATTGACCGAATGGCATCCGTTTCTTTAAAAATTTCGTGGCGGGCATCTGATATTTCTTTTAATTTGCAGTTTGGCAGCATTGTGCAGATCTTTTTTTGGGCTTTAATAGAAACAATTTTGTCATTGCCGGCGATGACCATTAGAATCGGTGTCGTAATTTTTGCTGCAAACCCGGGTTGAGTGAGAATATCTGTTGATTTTAACGTTGCGGATAACCATTCATATGTCGCACCCCCCAGGGCAAGGTTGGGATTTTTTGTTATTGCTTTTTTTGCATCCGCAAATCTCACAGGATCTGAAGTCAGCTCATTGCCCTTAAATTTTTCATCCGTGTAGTCGCCGGAACCTATGGTATAAGAATGACTGAAACCTGTTTTGATTGCAATTCGGGTAATGAGTTTGACGAAATCCCTGGACAGGCTGGATCTAAAAATGTCGATCATCGGCGATGTCAGGACCGCCATGTCTGCCACGTCGGGGTGATCGTGCATAAAACGGAGCGCAATGTGGCCGCCCATGGAGTGAGCGATGATGATCAACGGATGAACGGACTCAGACTTTACTATTTTTGTGACAAACATATCCAAGTCACTTAAATACATATCGTAATCATCGATAAATCCTTTATGTCTGTTCGCCAGCATCCGACTTGAAAGGCCTTGACCGCGCCAGTCAAAACTGTACACATTAAAACCTTCGTGATTCAGTTCTTCGATGGTTTCTGAATATTTCTCCATAAATTCTCTTCTGCCGTTCAGCAAAAGGATCGATCCTTTTTGTTTTTCTTTTGGACAGTACCATATACCATAGCGAAGAGATTGCTGATCGGGTGTGGTCATAAAATCATATGGTGAAAACGTGTGTTCTTTGGCAATACAGTTGGTTTGAATCATAAATAACAACCCTGAAAATAAAAAAATCCATTTTACAATAATATCATTTGCCCGGAAGCCTCGGTTTTTTTTGAGAATGGGCATACACGTAACGTTTTTCGAAAATTTATTAGCATTCTATCTCGTTTTTTCTTGATGCAGACATTGGCCAAGAATTTTGAAATGCTGTGGTTATCATATAATAGTTACATTCAGCATGGCTTTCAAGCTTTAATACCCAAATATATAATTCAAAGACATATTGACCTATTTCCATATTTTGGTGTATCCTTGCCGTTGGCCAAATCATCCAGAACAATTAAGAAAACGTCTAAATTTAAAGGAGCCGTCATGGACAACTACATCGACAAATTACCTGGATTTGTCGATACGATTAAATCCATCGAAGAGACGATCATTACGAACATCGTGTTGATGGGCCAGATACCCGCTCCCACATTCAAAGAAAAAAGACGCGCAAACATCTTCATGGAAAGACTGGCCGAATTTCAAGTTGATGAATGCACCACTGATGGCTACCGAAACCCCATCGGCATCATCAAAGGGACCTCAGAATCAAAACCGCCTATTTTTGTGGTCGCCCATCTGGATACCGTTTTCAGTAAAGACATCGACCATTATTATTCCATCCAGGAAAAGTCAATTACCGGGGCGGGTATCATGGACAATTCCGTGGGAGTTGGTGTTTTGGTCTCATTGCCGGAAATCTTTCGAAAGTTAGGTCTACGTTTTGAATCCGACATTGTTTTGGCTGGTGTTATACAGTCTCTGGGAAAGGGGAACCTGAGAGGCATCCGGCATCTTTTGAAAACATGGGCAACGCCTATCAGGGGTGCTGTTTGTATTGAGGCCGCCGAACTCGGCAGGCTGAATTATTATGCCGACGGCATGATTCGATGCGAAGTGGATTGCAATATTTCACCCGTCGATGGATGGGAGCACAAATTCAAACCCAATGCAATCCTGGTAATAAACGAAGTTATCAATCAGATATTGAAACTCCGTTTGCCTCAAAAGCCTCGATCGAGGGTTATTATCGGTAAAAATTCAGGGGGTTTCAAACATGGAGTGATTGCATATGATGCCACTTTGGGGTTTGAAATTCAAAGTAATTCCGACAAAATGGTAAAGTCGATATTTAATTCTATCAAAGATATTATTGAAGGCACGAGTCATGAATATGAAGTCGACTTGAAGTTAAAAACGTTGAGTAATATCCATGCTGCAAGAATAAAATTCAATCATCCCCTGGTAAAGAGTTCTGTGGCTGTGATGAAGAAGCTCGATTTAACCCCGGTAAGTGGACCGAGTGAGTCGGAGCTTTCGATTTTCCTTTCACGCAAGATACCGGCGGTCACTCTTGGAATAACACGGGGAGTAAACTATCACCAGCAAAATGCCAGCGTTGAAATTGAGCCCATCTCTAAAGGGATTGCTCAGATCATAGGTGTGATCATGGCCATTGACAGCGGAGTGTGTGATGAACATCTCCTGGATTAAAAAAAATACATTTCATTATTCAGAATTCACCGATCTCACTCGACTTGTGGATGAGAAACAACGAAAAAATCTGAAAATTTCGTTGTGTCTACCGACGTTGAATGAAGAAAAGACCATCGCAAAAGAGATTCTGATCATGAAATCAGAGTTGATGACCCGCTATCCCATACTCGATGAGATCGTTGTTGTCGACTCCGGTTCAACAGATAACACCAGAAATATCGCAAGAGGATACGGCGCAGATGTGTATAAAGCCGCAGATATTTTACCTGACCTGGCAAATTTTAAAGGAAAAGGCGAAAATCTCTGGAAAGCCCTGTATGTGACTCAAGGGGATATTATTGTTTACCTGGATGCAGATATTAAAAACATTCACCACAGGTTTGCCTATGGGCTCTTGGGCCCGCTCATTCTTTTCGACAATATAAAATATGTCAAAGCCTTTTATGACCGGCCCATTGCCATCGGAAAAAGCAAAATCAGACCCACCGGCGGCGGCAGAGTTACCGAACTTTTGATCAGACCTCTTTTTTCCCTTTATTTTCCGGAACTCACCCAGATATTACAGCCGTTATCCGGTGAATATGCCGGTCACAGGGAAATATTTGAAAACATACCTTTCCCCATAGGCTATGGGGTTGAAACCAGCATGATTCTCGATATTTATGAAAAATGGGGGCTTGACGTATTTGCTCAAGTTGATCTTGACAGGCGTATTCACAGAAACCAGGATACCAGGGCACTCGGGAAAATGTCTTTTGCAATTTTGCAGACTTTTATTAAACGCAAAAAAAAATTGGGTATGGTGGATTATAAAGAGAAACTTTACAATGAGATGATTCAATATAATCTTATAAAAAATGAATTCGAGCCGGATATTTATAAAATTGAGGGGCATGAAAGACCTCCCATTATAGAAATTCCGGAGTATCGTGAAAAATTCAAAAGGATATCCTAACCCGGACAAGCCGGAAAAGTTAAAAGTGATCGAAAGTTATTGAGTCGCTGTGCTCCGGTTATTTATATCAAATAAAATTGACAGAATACCTTAACTTCCCCGTTAAATACGGGATAAATAGGCATTCTTGTCCGCTTTTGTATTTTGGCGGATTAGATCACTTTAGGCACTTCACACTCAATGAATTTAGATAATTTTTGCCATAAAAAGCACAAAATTTACAATTAAGGTACTCACATTGTCGAACTTAACACTCATTGACCGATACGATCGTAATCTGAACTACCTTCGTGTTTCCATTACCGACCGTTGCAATCTAAAATGCCTGTACTGTATGCCCAGAGAGCTCATTCCCAAGTTCTCGCATAGAGAAATATTAAGCTATGAAGAAATACTCCGTGTTGTCAGGGTTGGTACGGCCCTCGGAATTTCTAAAATCAGGATAACCGGAGGAGAACCGCTGGTTAGAAAAGGTGTTTATCATTTCCTGTCACAGTTGACAAAAATAAAAGGACTTCAAGATATATCTCTGACGACCAACGCTGTTTTGCTTAAAGACAACATCAGTAAAATCAGATCCGCCAATATCAAAAGAATCAATGTCAGCCTCGACACGTTAAATAAAGCCAAATTTAAACACATTACAGGATATGATTTTTTCGATCAAATATGGGAGGGCATTCATCTGGCTCAAAAAATGGGGTTTTATCCCATTAAAATCAATGTGGTGCCCCTTAAAGGAATTAATGATGATGAACTGGTGGATATTGCCGGATTGTCCATTAAATATCCATTTCACATCCGTTTCATTGAATATATGCCCATGGGATCCAGTCAGATTAGCAATGACCGCCATTTACTGGCGCCTGAAATAAAAGAGCGCATCCATCGGTTGGGTAAACTGATTCCGGTTGACAGAAGCTTAAACGATGGCCCTGCGGAACGATTTAAATTGGAATCGGCCCAAGGAGAAATTGGTTTCATTCGCCCCATAAGCCAACATTTCTGTAGCACCTGCAATCGGCTAAGATTAACAGCCAGCGGTCAGCTAAGGCCATGTTTAATGAGCGACGATCAGGAAGATCTGAAATCATTGCTTCGACAAGGGTGTTCTGATGGTGAACTCGCAAAGGGTTTTCTTAATGCTGTTCGTCGCAAGCCGTCGGAACACAAGCTCATCGATGATGATCATGCCAGAATATCGGCCCAGATGTGTGCCATTGGCGGATAAAAGAAGGGATGTGTTATAAGTTTACAAAAAAAAGGCCTGGGCCGTATCAGTGGGAGGCTACATTTTCTCGCACAATTATCGGTTTACGACCCAGGCGAATGAGATGACTTCATGCTGAAGTTTTTGTTGAGTTTAAGGTTTGCTAACAGAATTAAAAACACGAATCAAGAACTTTTTTAATCTCGAATGATTTTTTATGAAATTTTTAGGTGTTCATCTCTTTTTATAAGTTTTCGAGCTTTTCTCCTTAAGAAGAAATTGTAACATCCCACCAAAATTCCTTCCGGAAGAAACACAAGTACCAGGCATAAAAAAATACCGTATGCAATAACGTGATATTGTTTGGCAACATGGAGTGCTTCGGAAATAAAGGTGAGAACTCCGGCGCCAAAGAGAGAACCCCAGAGACTTCCCATCCCACCGACGATGACCATGGTCACCACCTGGATAGAATAATAGAAGTCGTATGAGCTGGGACTGATAAAGGTAATGTAATGGGCATAAAGACTGCCGGATATGGATGCGAACATGGCACTTAAAACAAAAACCTTTACTTTATAATCAGCCGTGTTGATACCCAGGGAGTTTGCGGCTGTTTCACTACCGTGGACAGCGCGTAGTGCTCTGCCCACTCTGGAATTGAGGAGATTTCTGGCAGCCAGCATGGAGAGAAAAACAAAACTCCAGATCAGATAAAAATTTTTAAGGTCGTTATCAAATGTCAGTCCCCCGATAGAAAGCTGAGGAATGCCGATTAGACCGTCATGGCCGCCGGTGAAATATTCCAGCTCACCCATAAGGATATTAACAATGATGCCAAACCCCAATGTGGCCATGACCAGATAGTGCCCCCGAAGCCTTAAAGCCGGGTATCCGATCAAATATGCAATCATCCCCGTTGCCAGCATGCCAACAAGCATCGCAGGCCATAAAGGGAATCCGTAATTAACGGTCAGAATTCCTGAAAAGTATGAACCAAGGCCGTAAAAGGCGGCGTGCCCCAATGAAATCTGCCCGGCAAACCCGATGAGCAGATTCAAGCCCACCACCACAATGGTGTTGAGACCAATCACGTTCAGGACGATAAAGTAGTATTTGCTCTCCACAAACACCGGCAGGATGCCGATGATAATGGCCAATGCGGCAAAGCCGTAGATGTCTTTATGTTTAAAAAAAGCGTTCATTTTATATGTTATTACCTGATTCTTGCACGAGTCGGGGAGTTTTTCTAAATAGTCGCTCCATGGATAATCTTTTTTTAAAACGCGTGAACTCGTGGCAAGGGCTCGTA
>CAXMTB010000004.1:0-50821 GCA_964195835.1 uncultured Nitrospinaceae bacterium
CGGCCAGCTCCACGCCGCCCTCGCCGCCATAGCGCCAGTAGTTGCCCTCCGCGGCCCGGACCCCTTCGGCTTCTGCAGCCTGTTTGACCATCTTGACCTCTTCATCGGTGTCGGTGGGGAAGCGGTTGATGGAAATCACCGGTTTGATCCCGGACTTCTTGACGATATTGATATTGTGGATCATATTCTGCATGCCGTCTTCCAGCCAGGCCATGGTCTGGGGGGTGGAGGTGTAGTATTCCTCGGGGACGGGGCGGCCCGGCGGGACGGGCAGGGCTCCGGCGTTGACCCCGTGGTGCTTCAGGGCCCGGATGCTGGTGGTGAGCACCGCCACGTTGGGTGTGAGCCCGCTCTCCCGGCACTTGATGTTCCAGAACTTCTCGAAGCCCAAGTCGCAGCCGAAGCCGGACTCGGTGACGTGGTAGTCGAAGAGCTTCAAGCCGATCTGGTCGGCGACGATGGTGGACTGGGCCACGGCGATGTTGCCGAAGGGCCCGGCGTGCACGAAGACCGGCTGTAATTCCACGGTGGCGCACAGGGTGGGGTTGATGGAGGGCAGCATCCAGGCGGTCATGGCTCCGGCGCACTCCAGGTCCTCGGTGGTGACGGGGTTGCCCTTCTTGTCGTAGGCCACGGTGATCTCGCCCAATCTTTTGCGCAAATCCGGCAGGTCGCTGAACATGGAGAGGATGGCCATCACTTCCGAGGCCACCGCGATACAGAAGCTGGAGTCCATCTGGAAGCCGTCCATCTTGCTGCCCCGGCCGATGGTGATGTGGCGCAACGCCTGGGCGCACAGGTCAAAGCACCATTTCATCTCCACATTTTTTGGGTCGATGTTCAGCCGTTTTATGCCGATCTTGGCCAGTCGCTCGTCGTCGTAGTTGAACTCGTGCTGCAGCCGGGAGGTGAGCGCCACCATGGCCAAGTTGTTGGCGATCATGATATTGTTGATGTCCCCGGTGAGGCCCAGGGAAAAATCGGCCATGGGAATCAATAGTGCGATGCCGCTGCCGGCGGCGGTGCCCTTGATGTTCATGGTGGGGCCGCCGGAAGGCTGGCGGATGGCGCCGCCGACGTTCACGCCCCGCTTGGCCAGGCCTTCAATCAGGCCCATGCTGGTCACGGTCTTACCTTCCCCTAGGGGGGTGGGGGTGATGGCGGTGATATCGATGTAATAGCCGTCCTTCTCGTCCTTCAGGCGCTCCAGGACCTTCATGTATTCCACCCGGCCGATTTTCCGGCCCATCGGGATGCGCTCTTCGGGCAAGATGCCGATCTTGTCGCACTGCAGGTTAAAATCCAGTTCCTCTTCGGCGAGCTCTCCAATCTGCCAGTCTTCCTGTTTGGTGGGGTCATATTTTGCCATAATACTATTCCTCCTTTATTAAAGTTAACAGATACGGGAACCTGCTGTCAGATTTTTACGTCCGATTCCCATTACTTAATTTCACAGGGTTTTAAACCCTATACAGCTCATCTGAGAATCAAGTAAAAAACAAAGAAACTTTGTCGTAGTCAATCTTAGCGATATACCTGCCGTGGAGCTCGAGCTCCTCATCCAACAGCCCTGCTTTCTTGGCCACATCAGTTATGGGTAGCATTTCCGCTTCTTGGGCGATTTCAATATCCGATGGCACTGGTGATCTAATTTGTACTGGCATATCAAACCTCCTTTTTTATATTTGTTTATAATTTCAATGCTCTTAGCCTCCGCCATTCCTCAAAGAATGATAACAGGCGCTGGCCCTTATTCTAGATAGAGATTAAAGGAGATAATTGATAAAAAGTCGCTTTATGAAAGCGGATGAAGTGAAAGGATCGAATTGTGTACCGCTTTCAACCTAACCGCAAAATATGGAGCCTTACCGTAACCCGTCAAGATTTCTAGATGATAAGTGAGATTGAACAACAGGAATATCAGCGCTGGAGAAAAATAACCCGATAATTACAGGAACAGGTATTTTAAAGGAAGGTAGCTGGGTAAAGAGCAGGAATATCTATGAGTTACAGGCTTAGTTTTCAGGACAGATGGATTTTTCGCTATGGTATTTTATCCTCCCAACAGTAAGGATTATCCTCCTGTTAGGGAGCAAGGCATGCACATTTTGAGGTGTTTCTCCATAAGGTAACCTCTTGAGTGAGAATTTGAGAATTGCGGGAAACTCTTATTGGGAAAAACCTGAACTATATAAATCTATTTTCTTTTGTTACCTTTGTCAATAAGGCGAATGGTTCATTTACATAGGGAAAAACCCCAGAGGATGAGACTTTTTTCCTTGCGAAAGTGCTATGCCTGACTATATCCTCTGTGGAGTAAAAAAGATGAAACGTATCATTATATTCGGAAGGAAATGTATCTCTATATTGCTGATGTGTTAGATAGGGAATATGGAATGTGATTTGCTCATTATTTGATTAACTCCATATGTAGTGATGGGCTATTTAGTTGGAAATGTGTGATACCGTGCCTAAATCACAAATCTCTGAAAATTAAATATTCTAACCGAAATCGTAACCTCGATTATTTCCATTTATATAGAAAAAATCTCTAGAGAACAAGTCAGGTTTTGAAATAGCTATTCCGGTTCAGAAGCTTTACACAATTTATTTAAAAGTCGAACCCTAATGCCAGATACCTTGCAAATATCTATTTTCACTTATAAAGAGATACGATAATGATATCTCATGAATTATTCCCCTCTCAATTCCTGACATCTCTTGCCATATATACACCATTCACAACAACAATTGATATACAGGTATCATACTTTGCTGGTATCAGGTCAAGTAAATCCTGTTTTTACCATTTGTCAAATCATCTTTGTCCATTTATAAATTTGAAGCATTAAGATTCTGGTTGGTCGAGTATTTGCCTAACAACCTTTTTCATATTAATAAAATGAGTTCCTTTCCAATAAATTTTATCGCAGGACTGGTATTGAACATATTCATTGCAGAACTCTTTTGTCTTTGGAGGAATTCTATCTAAGATTTTTTCCTTTAGTACGATATTTAATAGGGTGTTGCAACGAAGACATCTTGAAAAAGGCTTTATGTTATCTTTAATATCCAGGTAATCTATGATTCGTCTTATCTGTTCTGTGGTTGTACCAGGGCGTATAAAAATTCCATGGCTTACATCTTTGAATTTAAGGAGCTTTCTGCTCTTGGTTAGTATTACTCTGTTTTCTCTTTTGGATGTTTTAATTATTTCACGAGTGGAAAGTAAGGGTTCGTAATATAAATCAAGTCCCAGGACTCTCATATATTTAACTATATCCCCAAGGTTGATATCAGCTATAAATTTGTTCCTGCGAAGCGGGATTTTTCTAAGCTGGGTAACATTTGTAATATTGAGGGATTCAAAAACAGGATATACGCTTACTCGGTCTTCATCTTGGAGAATGTAATTAAAATCTACTGAATTTCCATTCACCAAAATAAGGTCGATTTCTGTATGAGGAACTCCGAGTGCTTCTATCATATCTTTTATTGACCTTTTCCCTTTAAACGTTTCTTCAAAATCAGTTTTTCTTCTGTGCTTTGGAAGAAAGTCATTTAATTCCTCATAAAAGCGGAATGTTCCTTTTGGCATCGCTTAAGTTTTCCATCTATGTTTTTATTGATGTTCTGGTTATGTCAGGATTTCAATGACTTAATATGTTCAGGAGCAGGTATCAACAGGTGGAGGTAATGGCGCAGTTGAGCGGAATTGACAGGCACAGCAAGTGCGGACAGGTTTGCAGTTTATGTGCCTGCTGATTTCCGTCTCCAACTGACTCTGTTATGCAAAAAAGCAATTATTTTTCCTCTCGGCAAGCTAATAAATAACGGTAGCCATATTCTATTTATAGTACAGGTCTCGGATTGAAGATTTCAAATCGAAATCGATAAAATTATAGGGCTCTCAGTATTACGTATAGAAGGCAGAAATGGCAAATTTCTGAGGTAATTGTGTGACTACTATATTTAAAGTAATCCCATGCTTGCTGTCCAAGTCGTTCAGAAGGGGATATATTGATAATAGTCAAAGGGCTCTCTCGGCAGCCTCTTCTTTTGTTTTGCAATCAATGCAATGCATCGTAACAGGTCTCGCTTTGAGACGAGCAAAGGAAATATCTTCACCGCACTTTTCACAAACTCCAAAAGTATTATTTTCAATACGGTCAAGAGACTTTCTAATCTTCTTGATAAGTTTGTTTTCTCTATCCCTTATTGAATAGTCGGAATTTTCTTTCCAGTCGTCTTTTAAGAATGGGACAAATTTACTTATAATTCCAATTGCTCTAAACTTTTTTCCTCCTGCACTATCATCTTCAACTTCTAAAACAAGGCCCCCGCTATTTCCGAAAACTACAGGACAATCCAATATAATAGTCTTGTAAATTTCATTCTTACCAGCAACCACACCCTTCCTTAGCAATGGTCTTTTAATATCAATTTCAGGACTAATTGAAAGCGATGTTGGATATCCAAATATGTATACTTCGTTTCCCACAAGAACATCTTCGAATTTCTTTGTCGATGGCTCACTTAGTTGAACACTTGACCTTGGACCACTTATTTTCTTGACAGCCTTTTTATAATATCTAATTTGGTATCCACCATCCTTGTTTTTACTTACCTTTCCAAGTTCTACCGCAGCAATGTCACGAAATTTATTGTATAATATCAAATTCGCTTTATTCAGTGCTTCAAAATCTACACTTAGCTCGCTCGCCGCCTTTTCGTTTAAATCGGGTGCGTAGGATATTAGTATTGCCTTTTTGCTTTTAAGTTTTAGCATCTGCGAAAGAATATAAAGTTCAGTAATTTTATTTATAAACGATGTGTTATCCGGAACGAGGCTTGTTATTTCATCTTTCTCATTCTGACTCATCGTTCCAAAAAAGGACAAATGTTTTAATTTCTTATCAAATGATAATTTCCGTAGAAGGTGTGCAGGTGGACGCAAATTTTTTGGCAAATCGGATAAACTAACATAAGTATTTTCAAATAAGACATGCCTTGCAGTAACCAGATAGTATTTACCGGCATGTCTGTAAAAGACGCCACTTCCTGTAGCATGTTTAGTCATTATTAGCACGGGATAAGCCAAATTATTATCAGGTATCGCCCTGCGGCCTAAAGCTTTTCCTGAAAAAACCAAGATAGCGAATATCGAGGCGATCATAATAAGTTTTGGCCTTGAGCATGTGAGGTTCATCAGCCTCCCTCCTTTTGGTATTCGGGTAAAGATTGAACTCAAGATACCTTGCCATAAGTACAACCTGAAACCGAGTCTCGTTCAATACATATATCGTGTTTCTTACAAAATTGCAAAAAAGGCAAACCCGGTGAAAAGGATTTGCCCTTATTGAAAAATGATACCCCCATTTTCATATCAAATAGTCATGCGGCATGCACAAATTCTGGTGAATCACTTTTTATTCTAATGGTGCTTTGCCCGAATCGACATGGGCTTTTAATTCTTTAAGGATCATTTTTAATTCTTTTTGACGATTAGCCCTTATCTCTGACCAAATCTCTTGACAGGACTTGCATTCAGATGCGTCCACCATATAGTTGTCATATCGATAAAGGCTTTTTGATATTATTGTAATAGTTTCCATGAGATTGTAATTGATATTTTTCAGCATTGGTTCCACCCC
Source organism: uncultured Nitrospinaceae bacterium (assembly GCA_964195835.1). Lineage (GTDB taxonomy): Bacteria > Desulfobacterota > Desulfobacteria > Desulfobacterales > UBA11574 > UBA11574. The sequence goes on from CAXMTB010000004.1 coordinate 5,655, forward strand.
CTTTCTCCTGCCAGGCACACCGCATAACTATAATTTATATAAATAAAGATCTGTTAATAATAATCCCCTTCTGGACCAGGTGGAATAGAGGATAATCAATAGAAGACCAAGGTTAAAGCATGAAGTGCGAATCGAGAGTAAGGTCAGTAGAATAAGAATTGTTAAACAATGGAAACCAAATCGAGGTGGAGGGCAGGTTTCAAGAAAAAACATAATGTTAAATCCTTAATAATGTCAAGAAAATTAAATATATTTACCACTTTGTGGTGTCGATTGGTGGGATGAATCGATTGAAATAAGGGGTGGGCGTGATTAAAGATATCTTGCCAGTATCAACACCATTCACAACAACAATTGATATACAGATATCATATAGTTCTGGCGTCAAGTATTGTCAAATCATCTCCGTCCACAAACACTCTATGAGCCGCTGTAAGGCCGTATACGGGGCGATCTCTGTTTAGTCCAACCCAAGCATGGGCATATATGGCCCGTAGCTGCAACCTACATAAACCATTGGGAAAATAACCACTGAAAAAGCTCCATCAGTGTATTTTGAAATTTCCTATCCCTTAAATCGTCTCTCAGATGTGGCGTGTAAATTTATTACCCCTCAACAGCTTCTGGCTGAGTCTGTTTTTCTTTTTCTTTGTTTGAGGCTTTCATACTGTCTTCAAGTTTCTTAACAGCATCTTTAAGGTTCTTACTGGCCAAATGGCTATATCTCTCAGTCATTGCCATGGTTGAGTAGCCCAAGAGTTCCTTGACAGTGTAGAGGCTTTCTCCACTTTGGACAAGCCAAGAGGCAAACGTATGACGGAGTGTATGGAAATACGCCTTCTGACGTGGGTCGTCAATGCCATTATTGAAGCCAAGATCTTTTACAGCTCTCCCGAATGCATTTGAAACTTCTTTGATCATACCACCTTTTCTATTCTTAAATATAAGACTTGTTGGTGCGGCTTTCTCCTTAGATGAAAATATTTCACGTACTTTCTCTGTCATATGAGCAGTTCTATTTAGACCACCCTTAGAATCCATTACTCTTATTGTGCCTTCATCGCAGTCTATACAGCTCCAAGTTAGCTTGAATATTTCTCCAGCCCTCAGGCCGCAATGAAGGGAGATACAGGCAATTTCGTAGAGTTGTTGGCTTCGAACTATAAGGTCTTCCAGTAACAGTTGGGCTTCCTCTTGTTTCAGGAATCGTTCCCTTTTATTATCCACCTTCGGTCTGGTGACCTTTTTTGTAGGTGACTCACCAGCAAATATCTCGTTCTTAATAGCATGATTGAACACTTGCCTGACTACCGCAAAGGCATACTGGATAGATCGAGCAGACCTTCCTGCATCTGCCAAATTTTTCTTGATCCGTTCAAGGTGGAAGGGACGAATATCCTTAAAAGGCATCTTGCCGATCACAGGTTCTATCCAAAGCCTATGTAAGCTGTCTTCCCTTTGGTATGACCTCCAACCTTTATTGACCTTGGCTTCAGGAAAATACCGCTCTCTGAAATAATCTGAAAAGGATAGGGTTTCGTTTTCAATTCGTTTTTTTTCCAATCGTTCCTGCTCTCGTCTTTCATTCTCAAAAGCACGTTGCTCAGCTAAGGTCTGAGGCCCTTCACCAGTCAGATGAGCTTTTCTAAGGTCTGCAAGAACAAGGGAAGCCTTTTTTGCATTCCAGCCCTCACTTGACCATCCTATTACCTCTTCCTTTAGTTTTCCGTTTAACCGATACCGAATATAAAAATGGCGGTCAGGCTTACCATTGACCTTACGTTTTTTTTCCTTGTACCTTACTCCGGGAAACTGAGTTGGATACTTTTTCGATGACATAAAACCTCCTATAGCCCCACAATAGCCCCACATTTTACGGGTTTTCAGGGGAAGTCTTAGGAAACTTATTGCATATAACCTATTGAATGTCAATGCAAATATGATTTAAGGGAAATGTAGGGAAACTATATTGAAAGGACTTCGAATCCGTAGGTCGCAGGTTCGAATCCTGCCGGGCGTACCAAAAAATATGCAGGTGAGGGTTATGCACAAACCTCAACCTGTATTTTTCGTTGCTTCCCATAAGCCCCCTCCTCACTTTCTCCCTGTGGGTTATCTATGGCAGGGGCCAAGGACATCCTTTTCAGCCGTGCGCACCTGTCCATAGGGTTATTTATGAACTTCTTGACATACCATTATGTGGTATTATTATTTTAAATGTTAGGCTTAAAATACCCTATAGTAGCCTGACCTCCTCTAGCCCCTGGTAACCGCATCCAGGGGCTTTTTTGCTGTAATCATAAAATCGTGTAACAATTTTATGAAACTCCCGCAGGTAAACCCTCCAGAGGCGGATAAACCTGCGGGATCTTATAAGCGAAAGTCTTGTCCGCCACTGGCGGGTTTATTCGCCTTCGGCGGGATAAAATTCCTATCCCCTAGCCCCGATAGGCGGGATTTCCTCTACGCTTCAACAAATTATGAATATGATTTAGTTTTTGAACAAAATTCTTGACATTTTGCATAACGTTGATATATGAAGGATCTTCGTGTAAGTTGGGTTGTCCTTGTATGGGAGTGCTTGGGCAACCCGTTCTTTTTTTGATCTATAGTTTCCCTCTTTCCAAACAAAAGCGTCCATATTTATTAAGTGGATTCCTGCCCCCGCAGTTCGGGATTTCACATCATTTGGTTTAAATAGCTGTATTTCAGATGGTTTTGTGATAACCGTGATGCTGGTCAGCTATCTGAAAGCCATTTGGCGATAGACCAATTTCACTAACCCGAATATTTCATGAAATTTTTCGAGAGGCCTTTTTATTAATAATGAAAACAGTTTGTATTTTTGCGATAAAAGCATCTGCTTTTTAATGAACACTGTTTGCAATCTTTCTCACCAGCCAGATAGCGACGATAGATGTTGCGATCTATTATATGCTTCTTAATGTTGAGTTTGAGTATTTTGCCATCCGGACAAATGTCTTGTTACAATAAGAAACGTTCATCTGGAGTGTTAACATGGCACATAACCCTGTAACCACGAATAAAGAAAATAAGTTGTCAAGAAAAGAACGGCGTAATTTGTTAAAGCACATTAAAAATATAGACAATAAATACCAGTCAACATTTTGACGACCACTACCCATCTTTGTCAAATTTTTATCACAAAATCGACTCACATTCCTCGATAACCAGCTAATTTTACTAAAACTTAATCATTTCTTTCTTCATAAAACTTCGGCACACTTATTGCTTATCTAACACTGAACAAAATCTTTTTATTTAAAACAATCGCTGGGTTCAACTTTTGGACAATATTTTTTCATCTGCTATAATCATATGAAACTGAGCAAAAAACTCATATTGACCACCTTGTGTACGGTCCTATTGCCGCTTGTAATCGTAACGACGGTATCCCTTTGGTATATCACCGGGCAATTCCGCAACCTGTATGTCGATTCGGCTCAGGGGCATCTTCGGGCTGGAGCGGAAAAACTCTCGGGATATTTTGCACAGCGTGTTTCTGAGGTTTCCGCTTACGCCAACACTTCCCTGATACGCACCATGGACTGGCAGGAAATCGGACCATTTTTGCATAAGGAGTTTAAGCGCTATAATGGAGCGTATGAAAAGCTCTTTCTGGGAGCGCCAAACGCCAATTACTATGTGACATCAGGAGGCAATCCAGCCTATGGCGGATTGGCCAGTTTTGACGATGCAAACCCAAAAGCCAAGCTGAAATCCATCGCCAAACGTAACTACTGGCAATACCTGGTGGGCAACAATCCCATGGCGGATACACGGACCTATGTATCGGATCCCATCATCTCATACACCACCGGTGTCCGTCAGGTGGTGGTCGGTGCTACTATTTTATCCGAGTCGGGCAACAGGATCCTGGGCATGGTGGGCGGAACAATACAATGGAATGTTATCGAATCGCTGATCAACGAAGTTCAAGACATAATTCTAAAAGATTTCGGCAGTTTGGCAAAAGTATGTCTGGTCGAACATAACGGCATTTACGTGTACCATTGGGATCCTGCTAAAGCCATACATCTCAAACTGAACAATAATGGCGAACCCATCCTCAATGAGATCGGTGAAAAGGTCGCTGTGCGGATGAAGATTACCGAGGAGCCATCCAAAGAACTGGCTCTGATCGGCAAAGAAATGATCCAAGGTCGAGAGGGCTTTGCTTTCTTTACCGATCCGGAGCTTGGTCAGGAGATGGCCATCATATTTGCGCCCGTACGATCGGCCAATTATTCCATGGCAATGGTCGTCCCAAAGGTTCAGATTCTATCTTCGCTAAAATACCTTCGATGGTTCTTTGTCGCAATTGCCCTGGTCTCTATCTTGCTTGTTATGGTGATTTATTTGTCGGTGGCCAAAAGAATTACCCACCCTATTGAAGCATTGAGCATAGCGGCTAAGAATTTGGCAAAAGGAAACTGGCAAACACACATTTCTCCCAATGGAAGTGATGAAGTCCGTGATCTAACTTTGGCCTTCGATGAAATGACCTCTTCTTTAAAAAAACGTGAAGCGGCTTTAAAAGAGAGTGAAGCCCGATTTCGGGCCATTTTTGAATCGACATCGGACTGCATTCTGGTTTGGGACAAAAAATACAACTGCCTGTTTGCGAATCAGGCTGCAACACATCATTTATTAACAGCGCGCGATAATATATCGGGCAAAAATATAAGGGATGTTCTGGACCATATACCGGATCTTGCGAATTCCTGGGTTCAACGCATCGACAAGGTCTTTGAAAAAGGTGAAGGATTGAGGGCCGAAGATGCTGTTTTTATGAACGGCAAAACCGTTTACAATGAATCTGTCTTTTCCCCCATAAGAAATGCTGAAAAACATGTTATTGCCGTTGGTATCGCGTTTCGCGATATTACCGAGAGAAAAGAGGCAGCGGAAAAAATTGTCCAGCACAACAAGGAAGTATCAGAAGCCAACACACGCTTCGAAGTGCTGGTGGCAAACACAACCGAAAGGGAGAAACGGATGCTTGAACTTAAGCAGGAAGTCAATGATCTGCTTGTGTCAGCTGGAAAAGAGATGAAATACAGCGCGCCCAAGAAGGTGGAAGAGCTGCTCAACTAAAAACCAAAGAATCAAAAACAGGTGATAGTTTAGTCCTTTGAAACAAATGGCGTTCAACGGAGCTTCAGGTATGATTAAATTTTTGACTGGAAGCTGTCTGAGTGAATTAGGGATCGTTTTGAAAGAACCATAGGCGATTAAGCTTTATGAATGAAACCCTTTGTTAAAGCAGAGACTTTTATGAATAGCATAGGCAGGTTCTTTCATTACGAGCCCTTATTCACGAGTTCTTTCAGCAAAAATTTAATCATACCTGAAGCTGAAATGTTTTTATAAGGCTAACGTGTTACAAAAACAGGAGGTATAATAAAACATGTCCTTAACCCTTTACTGGATGCATTGCGGTGGATGCGGCGGAGATACTCACGCCTTGATCAATGCCCACTCTCCTGATTTTCCTGAGCTTTTTGATTCACTTGATATTCAGCTTCTTTGGCAACCTTCGTTATCAAACATCACTGCAAAAGAACATCATGATCTTGTTGATAAGATGCTTTCCGGCGAGCAACAGTTAGACATTCTTTGTGTTGAAGGTGCTGTTGTACGAGGTCCTTCAGGAACGGGTATGTTTGAAGCCATAGAAGGCAGGCCCAAAAAAAACATTTTGGCCGGTCTTTGTACCAAAGCAAAGTTTGTGGTGGCTGTGGGTACCTGTGCCAGTTTCGGTGGAATCAGTGCAGAATGTGAAATTGAAGCCAGCGGTTTGCAGTTCCTCAAACAAAGAAAAGGCGGTTTTCTGGGTGAATCCTTTAAATCCCAAAGCGGTATGCCCGTCATTAACTTGCCTGGCTGCCCCTGCCATCCATCGATAATGACAGGGGTATTAACTGCACTGGTCCATGAAAAACCGTTAGCCCTTAACCGATACAATTCTCCACTTGAATGGTATGGCCTTCTGGTTCATCAGGGTTGTACGCGGAATGAATACCACGAATACCGGGTTGAAGACAGCATTTTTGGTGAAAAAGGGTGTATGTTTTTCCATCTGGGTTGTCGCGGTCCGCTCGCCTTTGGATCATGCAACAAAATCCTGTGGAATGGACGGAGTTCTAAAACCCGTGTCGGCGTACCCTGTTTTGGATGTACGCTTCCAGACTTTCCACAATCTTCGCCCTTTTATGAAACACCAAATATTGAAGGCATTCCTGATGAACTCCCTGACGGCGTGGATCGAGCTCACTATATGGCTTACAAGGCTATGGCGGCCGCAGCAGCTCCTGAAAGACTGAAAAAGCGAAAAACAGAGGTGTAAAATTTGAATAATCCAAGAACGAAAATAATAAATGCTCCGTTGAATCGAGTTGAGGGAGACCTTGAAATTCGCGTACGTCTGGAGGACGACAGGGTATCCGAAGCATGGAGTGTCGGGGTGATGTTCCGCGGCATTGAAAACATGCTAAAAAATCGTGGGCCCCTTGATGGATTGGTCATCACGCCACGTATTTGCGGCATTTGCAGTACGGCTCATTTGACCGCTGCCGCTAAGGCATTGGATGCCATTTCAGGGGCCAAAGTGCCGGCCAATGCCATTATTGTTCGCAATCTAGCGCTCATGGCGGAACATGTTCAAAGTGATATGCGTCACGGATTCCTGATGTACATGGCAGACTTCGCGAATTCAGCGTACAGCAAGCGGCCACTTTATGATGAAGCGGTAAAACGCTATGAGCCGTTCAAAGGAAAGACGGTTATTGATGTCATTAAGCGTACGAAAGAGATACTGGAAATGGTTGCGATTTTTGGAGGACAATGGCCCCATTCGTCATATATGGTGCCCGGAGGTATCGCTTCGAACCCCAATATGAATGATATCATGCAATGCAAATACCTGATCGACAAATTTTCATCCTGGTATGAAAAAAGAATCCTCGGATGTTCTCTTCAAAGATGGTTGAACATTCAAAACGGTGCGGATCTGGACGCGTGGCTGGATGAAAGCGAATCTCATCATAACAGCGAACTCGGATTTTTTATCCGATATGCCCGTGATATCGGTCTTGATAAAATCGGGCAAGGCCACGCCAATTTTATTAGCTTCGGTCAACTGGATCTGCCCGAAAATTCAAAAGTCATGGGTCGGAGCCAAAACTCACATTTTCTAATTCCGGCAGGCTTTGCTCGAAATACAGAGATTGAACCGTTTGATCAGAAAAAAATCTTCGAACATGTCGCATTTTCCTGGTATGCAGACGATAACGGCGGCAAACACCCTTTTTCAGGTGAAACACATCCTTACGCTACAGGCGAAGAAAGCGAAAAATATTCCTGGACTAAAGCGCCACGATATGATGGCACGCCCGCTGAAACCGGGCCGTTGGCAGAAATGATCATATCTGGACATCCGCTTTTCACAGATCTGGTCAATACAATCGGCTCCAGTGCTTTTGTCCGTGAACTTGCCCGTCTGACTCGGCCTGCAGAACTCATTCCTGCAATGAAACAATGGATCATGGAATTGAATCCTCAAGAAAAGTTTTATGCGCATTCTCCGGACATCACCGACGGTGAGGGATTTGGATTGACCCAGGCCTCGCGTGGTGCCCTTGGCCATTGGGTCAGCATCTCGGACAAAAAGATCAACCACTATCAGATTATTACACCTACAGCTTGGAACGGATCTCCTCGAGACGCCGACAGCATCAGAGGACCTTGGGAGGAAGCACTTATTCACACACCGGTGAAAGATTCGGAAAACCCCGTAGAAATCGGACATGTGGTACGGTCGTTTGACCCCTGCCTGGTATGTGCGGTGCATGCAATCCAGGGGAAGAAAGAAAACATATGGAAAATATAGAAAATGAATACAAAAAAACGAATTATCTGCGTCGGCAACCGATACAGGCCCGAGGATTCGGCCGGGCCTATGGTTTATGATCAGCTTGTGAGCGACAGGCTTCCAAAAGATATAGAAGTGATTGACGGTGGATTGGCCGGGCTGAATCTGCTCCGCTTCATACATGGTGCAGATCGCGTGGTTTTTATTGATGCCGTGAATGGTTTCAGGCCCTCCGGCGGTGTGATCGTTCTCGATGCAAAAGATGCATCGCGACATGCAGATACGATCTTCGGTCATAGCGCGGGGATAGCCTATTGTTTACGGGTATTGCCCGAAGTACATGACGGCAAATTACCTGAAATTTTCGTTGTCGGAATCGAAGGCACCACAGACCCTGATAAAATTTTAAGAGCTGCTGAAATAAGTCTTAAAATTGCTACCCAGGGGTATTCCTTGAACTGATTAAAGAAAAATGAGCGATATAGCATCTGACAATCTGATCGACAGACTCCATAAAGAGAACGAAATATTGCGTGAAGAAATCCGTGTTTCCAGAAGGGCAGCGGATATCACGGCTGATCTTGTGGTTCAACAGTTTGCAAAGGCCGATGAGATTCTTATGGAACTCGAGGAAAAGGCAGATAAAGAAAAGCACCTCAAGAATCAGCTGAAGAAGCAACTTGAAGAAGCTGTTCATCGTGAGCAGGAACTCAATCGAGAAAAAAATCGGCTTCGTGATATGCAAATTGCATCCATCAACATGATGGAAGACCTTGCGTTATCCCAACAGATTGCCGAAGCAGCCACCATTGCCAAAAGCGAATTTTTAGCCAACATGAGTCACGAAATCCGTACACCCATGAACGGGGTCATTGGGATGACGAACCTCCTTTTGGATACGCAGCTGAACGCTGAACAGGGTGAGTTTGCGGAAACCATTAAAAACAGCGCAGATTCACTGTTGATAATTATTAATGACATTCTCGATTTTTCCAAAATAGAAGCCGGCAAGCTTGAACTGGAAATCATTGATTTTGATTTAAGGGGCACTCTTGATGAAGTGGGAGATCTTATGGCCTTAAAGGCGCATGAAAAGGGTTTGGAATTTGTCTCCAATATTCATCGACATGTCCCACTTTTATTGTTTGGAGACCCCGGCAGATTGCGTCAGATATTGATAAACTTGGTCGGCAATGCGATCAAGTTTACTGAAAAAGGTGAAATAGCCATCCACGTTTCTTTAGAAGAAAATGATAGAACACATGCCACCATCCGATTTGAAATCGTCGATACAGGAATCGGTATCCCCCATGATCGAATGGAGCAGCTTTTCAAGCCTTTCTCCCAGCTGGACAATTCCAGCACCCGCGAGTTCTGCGGAACAGGTCTGGGGCTCACTATATCCAAACAGCTTTCTGAAAAGATGGGTGGACGGATCGGTGTAGAGAGCCACGATGGCAAAGGCTCTATTTTTTGGTTTACGGCTGTATTTGAAAAGCAGCTTGAACGATCGAGGAGAAGTGAGATTCTTCCAGGAGACATCAGAAATAAATACATCCTGATTGTCGATGATAATGCAACCAATCGACATGTTTTAAGGGAGCAGTTGAAGTCATGGGGCTGCCGATTTAATGAAGCATCCAGCGGTAAAGAAGCGCTGAGTAAAATGCGACAGGGAATCGATGATAATCGCCCGTTTGATCTTGCCATACTTGATATGCAGATGCCTGAAATGGACGGAGAAGCGCTTGGGCGAAAAATCAAACAGGATTCTGATTTGAAAAATACGATACTTGTATTGATGACTTCAATAGGTAAACGTGGTGATGCCAAGCGACTCGAAAAAATCGGTTTTGTCGGATATCTCACGAAGCCGGTCAAACAGTCACAGCTTTATGATTGTCTTGTAACGGTTTCCGGACTGCGGAATGAAACAGCATTGGTACAACCGATGTCTATTTTCACCCGACACACCATTTGCGAGAAACAGCAGCGAACGGTTCGCATTCTTATGGCTGAAGACAACATCACAAACCAAAAGGTGGCCTTGAGCACCTTAAATAAATTCGGATACAGTGCTGATGTCGTTAAAAATGGCAAAGAAGCGGTCGAAGCTCTCAAAAAGATTCCATATGATATTGTTTTGATGGATTGCCAAATGCCAGAAATGGATGGTTACGAGGCAACAGATGAAATCCGAAAATGGGAGAAAAAACTTAAAGACGGATCGGATCATTGTTCAGATTCAAACCTTGAATATACGGCCGGATCGAAAAGAGTTCCAATTATTGCAATGACGGCTCATGCGTTGAAAGGTGATCGCGAAAAATGTCTCAATGCCGGCATGGATGACTATATCGCCAAACCGATCCATCCAAAGAAACTGTGTGATGTGATTGAAAAGTGGCTCAACGAACCGGAAGGGGCACATGAGGCGGAAATTGTCCATGAATCATTACCAGAAGACGATATTTTTGATAAAAACAGTTTTCTCGACCGGCTCTTGGGTGATGAAGATCTCGCAAAAGAGATCATTAAAGGGTTCATTGAGGATTCTCTGCGTCAAATCGGTACCATAAAAGAAGCGCTTGAGAACAGGGACACGAATGTGATATATGGTAGAGCTCACTCCCTCAAAGGTGCCGCTGGAAACATCAGTGCAACGGCCTTGAAAGATCTTGCGTATCAAATTGAAATTGCAGGCGAAACAGGAGATCTGATTAAAGCGGCTTCACTGATCCCGAAACTTGATGAACAATTCGAGGTATTGAAAAAAAGTTTGACCCTAAAATTACTATCGGAAAATTAGGAGTGTTTAATGAGAATATTAATTGCTGAAGACGATGTTACATCCCGTCTTATTCTGGAAAACATGTTGACCAAGTGGGGCTACGATGTCGTCTCTGCTACCGATGGGAATGATGCGTGGAAAAAGCTTCAAGAAGAGGATTCGCCAAAACTGGTCATCCTTGATTGGATGATGCCGGGTATGGAGGGCATCGAGATTTGCCGAAAGATTCGTGAAAATTCAAAAAGTGAAGACCAATATACATATGTAACGTTGCTTACTGCAAAAGAATCAAAGGAGAACATCGTCACCGGCATGGATGCCGGTGCAGATGATTACATAACCAAACCTTTTGACATGCATGAACTTCGTGTGCGCGTCCGGGCCGGCCAACGAATCGTTCAGTTGCAGTCTGAATTGCTGGAAGCTAAAAAAGACATGGAAATACAATCGCGGACAGATCCGTTGACAGGCGTTCTGAATCGCCGGGCTATTCTATCGCAGATTGACAATGAACTTTCCAGGGCAAAAAGAGATAACGCGCATATAAGTATTTCAATGCTCGACCTCGACCATTTTAAGAAAATCAATGATACTTTCGGGCACCTTGCAGGTGATGCAGTACTTCGAGAAAGTATGAATCGGGTCGAAGAAACCATCAGAACATATGATGCTGTCGGAAGATTTGGCGGAGAGGAATTTATTGTTGTCTTGCCTGGAGCAAAAGAGGCAGATGCATTTATCATTGCCGATAGGATTCGAATAAAAATAAATGAAAAAAATGCAAATATTGACGGGGTAAGCATCCCTTTTACAATCAGCCAGGGTCTGGCAACCTGTAACGGAGAATTGACCGCGGATGAGTTGATTGCAAAGGCAGACGAAGCCTTGTACCGCGCCAAACAAAACGGCCGCAACTGTGTTGATAAGGCTTCTCTTTAGGAAGAACAGAAGGTGTTTTCATCATAACTCGTTGAATTTAATATGCTTAGATCCACACTTTAAGACCTTCGAGAAATTTACACCCCAAACCCGCTTTTGTGTTAGATTAAAATTTTATTTGCCCTCTGCGGATTAACCCGCCTCAACAATATAATGTGTCTTTGTGCTCTATTTGTTTGAGGGGTTGGGGAGTTTTTAATTATAAACTCTTATTTATCAGCCTCCGGCTCGGAGAGCGGAATGGATAATCTTTTAGAAAAAGCGTGTACTGTTTAATTTGTTTAGGGATCGGTGAGGTAGATATGGTTTACAAAAAAAAAATATCATGATACGTGACCAACTCAAGTTTCGAACCCATATGTATTTGTGAGTTCATTTTAGAATAGTATTTTTATCTGATGTTGAAAGTGAAGGATCATCGCCATGCCCATCGAGATTGCTTGGATGAGACCTGCCAAGTGACATTAGATAAAGCTTCATGTGAATAAAAAAGTGCAAAACTTGAGTTACAAACTTTTTTAACTGATATTAACATTCGAGGTTCAAAAAAAATGGATATTGAGCGTGAAAAAATCGATTTTGATGTGCTTTTTGTGGGCGGTGGTCCCGCAAGTCTTGCAGGCGCCATCCGGCTAATGCAACTCGCCAAGGAAAAAAATATGACTCTTGAGGTGGCGCTGATCGAAAAGGGTGCGGAAATAGGATCTCATGCATTGAGCGGCGCTATTCTGAATCCGATTGCCTTAAAGGAGCTGCTTCCGAATTATTTGGAAAAAGAGTGCCCCATCGAATCAACCGTAAAAGAAGATGGGTTCTATTTTTTGACTCGAAAAAAACACTACCGCGTTCCGATAGTCCCCAGGTATATGCACAATAAAGGCTTCTCTATCATCAGTCTTTCCAGGTTCACCAGGTGGCTGGGAAGCATCGCCGAAGACCTCGGCGTAAATATTTTTCCGGGTTTCGCAGGCAAGGAAGTTCTCTATGCTAAAGATCAGAATACGATTATCGGCGTACGCACCGGTGACAAAGGTCTTGACAAAGATGGACGTCCCAAGAGCAATTTTGAACCTGGAATCGATTTGCTGGCCAAAGTGACGGTGTTCGGCGAAGGGGCAAGGGGAAGCCTGACAAAGGATATCTCACAAAAAATAAATCTGTTTCCCGATAAAATGCCCCAGGTATTTGAATCCGGCATCAAAGAAGTGATTCAGCTTCCGGAAAATAATTACTTTACGTTAAGCGACACAAACGACATTCACACCCTTGGATATCCACTGGGCTTGGATATACCGGGGGGCGGGTTTATTTATGAGATTAAAAACAACATGGTGGCCATCGGCTTTCTTATGGGACTCAGCTACCAGAACCCCATGCTGGATCTATATGACGAATTCATAAAATTCAAACAGCATCCTTTTGTAGCAGACATCATTAAAAACGGAAAAGTCTTGGAACAGGGTGCAAGAACCGTTTCATCCGGAGGCTATTTCACCATCCCCGGGTTAGCCGTAGACGGCGGTGTTTTTGTGGGTGGATGTGCAGCAATGCAGAATACGCCGGGTTTAAAGGGGGTGCATTTGTCCATGAAGTCGGGTATGCTGGCGGCAGAGGCGATCATAAACGCTCTTGAAAAGAATAATTTTACACAAGAAACCCTCGGGGTTTATTCTGAATTGTTTGAAAACAACTGGGCAAGCAAGGAAATTTATGAGGCCAGGAATTTTTCCCAAGCCCTTTCAAAAAAGGGCCCGATAAAATGGATTCACATCGGTGCTCAATATATCACCAAGGGACGGGGTTTCGTCGATAAAATGCCGATCCAACCCGATTCCGATACGTTAAATCCCGCAAAAGAGAGCCATGAGGATGTTCGTTCGGCGCCTGAAAAGAAAACGCTGGACGGCGTTTTGTTTGTAGACAAACTTACCGGTGTTTATCTATCCAAAACCATGCACAGGGAGGATCAGCCCGGTCACATTATCGTTCACGATAAAGACCTTTGCGTCAATGAATGTTTTACAACCTATAAATCTCCATGCACAAGATTCTGTCCGGGCGATGTATACGAAATCGAAACCGACCCAAAGACATCAACACGTCGACTCAAGCTGAATCCATCCAATTGTCTGCACTGCAAAACTTGTGATATAAAGGATCCGTACGGAAATATAACATGGACATGCCCGGAAGGAGGAGAAGGACCGGGATATACAATGCTATAATCGTACCTATAATCTTCCTTTTTTTAATATCGCGATAAGAAGCCAGAATCCCATAATTGCAGCGGTTGAAAACAACACAATTCCAATCAGGGATATCCCGTAAAAAAGGGGCGGGATTTCGGAAATAACGATAAGTGCTGAACCAATAATCAGTGCTGCAATAATGATTGAAAATGATATTCTGTTGCTGACCCTGTCATGGGTCGCCAGCATGGTATCAAGCCCTTTATGCTCCATTTTTAAAGACAGTTTCTGAAGTCGGACCAGCCGTGTAATCTCAAGCACATCTTTAGGAAACTGCTGAGCAAATTGCAGCATTTGCGATCCGAGCTGGATCATATCATCCGTGATTCTTCCGGGATAGAACCGTTCAAATTTAACTCGTTTTATGAAAGGTTCAGCTTGAGCGATCATGTCAAAATCCGGATCGAGTGCCAGGGCTACTCCCTCCACCATCGTCAACGTCTTCATCATAAGGAAGATATCCGGAGCAATCATAAGACGATGGCGTGACGCCAGCTCAAGCAAATTGTTCAATACCTTTCCGATCTCAATATCCTTCAAAGGCTTGTGAAGATGCCGGCCCATGAAGTCTGATACATCCTTTTCGAGCTGTCTAATATGAGGCTCTTCTTCCCAGTGCGTCAGTTTTAAAAGCACCTGAGTCACCCTTGCTTCGTGCCGATGGATAACGTTGCCTATTAAATCAACAAAATCTTCTCTGGTCTGACGATCCACTGCCCCGGTCATACCGAAGTCGATGAGACAGATGACATTTTCAGGAAGTATAAAAATATTTCCCGGGTGAGGGTCCGCATGAAAAAAACCGAGATCAAACACCTGTTTTAGATAAAAATCGGCACCACGGGCAGTAACCTTCTTCCGGTCGAGGCCTGCCTCTTCAAGCCTGTCGATTTCAGATACTTTGATGCCGTCCATCAGTTCCATGGTGAGAACATGCTCGGTTGACATGTTTCTGAATACCGTTGGTATATAAATGTTAGAATCGTCCAAAAAGTGGCGGGCAAATCGTTCCATACTGCTGGCTTCAATGGTGTAATCAATTTCCCGTTCAAGAGTTCTGGCAAATTCTTCCACGATTTTAACCGGTCGATACCGGGCCATCTCTTCTATGTTTCGCTCTACCAGTGTTGCCAAATGAAGCATAATTTCAAGATCGATTTCTATGATCTTTTTGATGCCGGGTCGTTGAATCTTTACCGCCACCATTTCACCATCCTTTAATCTGGCTTTGTGTACCTGGCCGATGGAGGCAGCGGCAACCGGTGTTTCGCTAAAAAAAACAAAAAGTTCTTCAAGGGGTTTACTGAACTCCGATTCAATGGTCCTTTTTGCTTCATCGAAAGAAAAGGAGGGGACTTTATCCTGAAGTTTGGAAAGTTCTTGTGTAAAATCAATCGGAATTAGATCAGGGCGGGTGGAGAGAATCTGCCCGAGTTTTACATAGGTGGGGCCAAGTTCTTCAAAGGCCATTCTCACCCTTTCTGCCCTTGAAAGTTTTTCAAGGCGCTTGGGCCGATTTTTTGAAATGAGCTGAAGCCCGACCTCTATGTACTGATCGATCTTCAGGAGTTCTATTAGGTCGCCAAAACCATACTTAAAAAGAATCGTCAGTATCTGACGGTATCGATTAAAATTTCGGTAAGTTCGGCCTACGACACCGATTTTTCTTATACTCAGCATTTGAGAAGAATGTTGTTTGTATTTAACCTTAAACTATTAGAATTATCTTTTGATTATTAATAATGGATGTGTTCCTGACGACAAAAATTTTCGGTATGAGCCTCAAAATCTTTGAGTCCGTTAGGCCGGTTGGTCGGTTGAATCGGTTTGCCCGTTTTTAATAATTGATCGGTTTTATTAACGGGTCAACCCCGATAAATCGGGATCCTCCAAAGGCGGATAAATCTCCGCCACACGGCACAGGCGGACAAGTCCGCTTCGCTACAACTGGTTAAACCTTACTTGGAAGTATCCCCTGCTTCGCTGATCGCTTTTTTAAGATCCCTTATTTCCTTTTTCAACCCCTTCAATTCATCTCCGGTGACAACATCAGCTTTTTTCATAAAATCCTTAACCGCTCGTTGAACCTTTTCTTCCAGCTTTTTCTGGGTCTCATCATACCTATTCTGAAGATCTTCCAAAAACTTCGTTCCTTCATTTTCTGACATTTTGCCCTTATTGACAAGTTCCTTGGCCAAATCTTCAACCTCGTCCTTTGCGATGAGGGCCAAGCCGATACCGGTCAACATGGATTTTTTGATAATATTCAACATAAGACCTCCTCTTTTATATTTATTTCAACCTTCCGATAACAGCACCGGCAATGGTGTTTTTCTGAATCTCCTTGGTGCCCTCATAAATTTCCGTGATCTTGGCATCCCGGTAAAAGCGCTCGACTTCATATTCTGCCATATATCCGTACCCGCCAAGCAGTTGGATGGCTTCATCGGCAACTTCCACCGCAGTGCGGGCAGCATACATCTTTGCCATGGATGTTAGTTTTGGATCGATACGCCCCTGATCAAAATTCCAGGCAGCCTTGTAAGTAATTAGCCTGGAAAGTTCAATTTTTGTAGCCATATCTGCCAGTTTGTGTTGCGTGACCTGGAACTGTGCAATCTTTTTACCGAACTGTTCTCTCTGTTTTACATAGGCCAACGCACGATCAAAAGCGCCCTGGGCAATTCCAAGTGCCTGGGCGGCAATTAGTATCCTGCTTTCATCAAAAAATTCGAGAACATGATAGAACCCTTTTCCCTCTTTTCCGATAAGATTTGAAACCGGAACACGAACATCTTTAAAATTTACCTCTGATGTGGACATCATGTGGATCCCCATCTTTTCACCCACATCCATCGCAGAAACTCCGTTCCGGTCTGCCTCCACCAGGATCAAGCTTATTCCACGGTAGGTTGGTTTGCTTTCCGGATCGGTCTGGCAGAGAACACAGTAATAGCCGGCAATATCACCATTAGTAATGAATATTTTTGACCCGTTTATGACCCATTCGCCCCCATCCTTTTGCGCTGTCGTATCCATCCTTGTAATATCGGAACCGTGATCAGGCTCTGTAAACGCTCCGGCGGAAAGCATTTTACCCTCTGCAACGGGCGGCAGAAATTTTTCTTTAAGGGCGTCGCTGCCAAAACGCAAAACGCATTCAGATGCAAAACCGGCAAGTATCACCGCACTGCCGATGGTGGAATCCCTGCTGCAGAACTCTTCTGCAACCAAAATGTTCTCAATAACACCGAGCCCTTGCCCGGAATATTGTTCCGGAAAGTGAATACCGATGAATCCC
This sequence comes from uncultured Nitrospinaceae bacterium, assembly GCA_964195835.1. Lineage (GTDB taxonomy): Bacteria > Desulfobacterota > Desulfobacteria > Desulfobacterales > UBA11574 > UBA11574. The sequence continues at coordinate 22,829 of CAXMTB010000004.1, forward strand.
AGATCGGCGGCTTTTTTCCATATCTTTTCCGGAAATTCGTGCTTTTTGTCCAACTCAAGAGCAAGATCTTTGTCAAATTCGCCTTTGGCAAAATCCCTGGCAGCTTTCTGGATTTCTTTTTGCGATTTTGTCAACTCAAAATCCATTTTATTCTCCATCCCCTTAAAAGTTTTATTTTTTTCGAAATTTAACATATGCTCCAGCCTATTGCAAGGAGTTTGAGATGGTCGGGCATCCCCGACTATCTTGATTTCTTAAATGCTGCAAACCTAAAAGAAACTTGACGGAACCTTTCAACTGGAATATTTACACAAAAATGATTATAGTTTAAATATGATGGTTTCGTAAGAGTTAAAAATAAATGTTAATTTTTAAATAAGACTTTAATAATATTTTAGAAAGGAAATTAGATACCATGCCGTTTTCAATTGCACTTGCAGGTAAAGGAGGCACCGGAAAAACAACTGTTGCGGGAATGCTTATCAAATACCTGGTAAAGATGGATAAAACACCCATCCTTGCAGTGGATGCCGACAGCAACGCAAACCTAAATGAAGTTTGTGGCCTTGAAGTCACAGATACCATTGGCAACGCCCGTGAAGAAATGAAAAAAGGAATCGTGCCCAGCGGAATGACAAAGGACATTTTCATGAACATGAAACTGCAGCAGGCGGTTGTGGAGGACGATGGATTCGACCTCGTTGTTATGGGACAGCCTGAAGGTCCGGGATGTTATTGTGCTGCAAATACGCTTTTGACAGGATTTCTGGAAAAACTGACCGGAAACTATCCTTATATCGTTATGGATAATGAGGCTGGAATGGAACATATCAGCCGTTTGACCACCAGCAACGTAGACGTTCTTCTCATTGTTTCGGACACGTCCCGTCGCGCCCTCCAGGCGGCCATTCGAATTCATGATCTGGCAAAAAATCTGAACATCGGTGTCTCCAAAAGCTACCTCATCATAAACCAGGTTAAAGACGCTCCGTCTGACGCGGTTTTAAATATGGTTAAAAAAAATGGCCTGGAAATTGCCGGGACCATACCTGAAGATAACGACGTATATGAATATGATTTAAACGGGCGCCCGACCATTGAAATTCCGGAAGACAATGAAGCGGTTAAGGCTGCGTTTGAAATATTCGATAAAATAATTCCATAGCCCCTTTTGAAATCAATGAAAAGAACTGGGTTTTTGTATGATGAAAGATATCTGCTCCACGACACTGGACCCGGCCATCCTGAATCGCCCGATAGACTCAAGGCCATCTATCAAGGGATAAAAGATGCCGGTCTTCTTTCAAAGCTGACCATAATCCAGGCCAGTCGTGCGGATTTGAAATGGGTCGAAACCGTCCATGCAAAAAATTATATTGAACGCTTTGAAGCTGCTTGCCGCTCTGGCAATTCAATGTTTGACTATCCGGACAACCAGATATGCGCCGAAACTTTTGAGACTGCCCTTCTGGCCGTTGGCGGCATACTTAACGCCGCAAGCCGGGTAATGATGGGCAAACTGGACAATGTTTTCTGCGCTGTCAGACCCCCTGGTCATCATGCGGAATATGACCAGGCCATGGGATTCTGCTATTTTAACAATGTTGCAATAGCCGCCAGATATCTACAAATAGAATGGGGCATACAAAGGGTTGGAATCGTCGATTTTGACGTTCATCATGGTAACGGCACCCAGCACATTTTCGAAGAAGATCCCGATGTATTCTACTACTCCATTCATCAGCATCCGACATTTGCGTTTCCCGGAACCGGGCGTGCTTTTGAAGCCGGTAGTGGTGAAGGGACCGGATCGACACGAAATTATCCGGTTTTGCCGGGTCATGGAGACAAAGAATACCTGGGACTTATACAAAGAGACCTCATCCCGGTTATAGAAGCATTCAGTCCTGAAGTGATCATCGTATCGGCAGGGTTTGATGCCCATGTTGACGACGATATGTCAGATATAAACCTGTCAACACAAGGATATACAAGGATAATGGAAAGGATCGTCGCTTTGGCCGAACTTTACTCAAACGGGAGAGTGATTTCCGTGCTTGAGGGGGGATACTGCCTTAAGCGACTTCCGGAACTGGCAGCAAACCATGTCAAAGTTCTATTAACTATTTGAAAGTAAAACGTTTTACTGCAAATACATAAATTTCGTCACAACCCTGTTAGGCAATATTTTTAATTATCGGAGGCTAAAATGTTTATCAGCAAAGTAATGACCAGAAATGTTGTTACCATTGACAAAGATGCTGATATCTCAGAAGCACAGAAAAAAATGTCAAAACATCTCTTTCGCCATCTTCCTGTGGTCGATGAGAATAATCGACTCATTGGAATCGTCACAGATCGCGACATTAGAAGCGTATTGCCATCTTCTCATTTGACCCAAGAAAATAGCCCGGAAGAATGGAAAAGTTTTTCAAAGTGTAAAATAGAAGATATCATGACAAAAAATCCTGTTACCATTTCTCCTATAGACACCATTCAAGACGCGCTTTTTTTATTTCACAAAAAAAAATTCGGAGCACTTCCCGTTGTTGTCGAACAACAAAAACTTATCGGTATTATTTCCGTCCGTGATCTTTTACGTGAGTTTATCAATGTTCTGGGTTTAGAAGAGCCCGGAACGCTTCTGTGCATTATCGTAGAGAATAAAATCGGACAAATGAAAAAAATTGTCGATGCCATTTCCGAAGAGAACATCTCATTCGGGAGTGTTCTGGTTTCAAGATACTGGGAAAAGGGAAAGCGGGCTGTTTTTCCGTATCTCTTGACTCAAAATATCGGGCCGTTAAAAATAAAACTAAAAAAAATGGGGTTTACATTGCTTGACCCCATGGACTGGTAAATGGATTGTTCCCTCGAAAATGACTAAAACAGTACACCGCTTCAAAAATCAAAAAGAATTTACAGACAACCCTTACAAAGAACTCTATATCTACTATCTCCATGGCCGATTGAAACCGGGCAATAAAATATGTGGAAGCGATTTTATCGGCAACTGGCAGGAAGATGATTTTTCTTTTCTCTTTTTTTCCAAACCTTCCCCGGACGAAGTCTCAAAAATACTCGGCTCGAATCCCGGGTTGGCCCTTCTCGATGAATTTCATATGACATATGACCAATGGCAGGGAGGTAAAACAGCTCCTGAAAAAATCGGTCGATTTTGTATTGTACCACCATGGAGAAAAAATGGGAAGAAAATGAACTTGTGTCATAAAGAACTTACCATTTTGCTTGATCCGGGTGTTGTATTCGGCAATGGTTTACATACCACAACACGAGACTGCCTCGAAGCGCTGGAAATGGTATTCTTGCGTGATCGCATAGAGTTTGCTATAGATATCGGAACAGGGACGGGAATTCTTGCATTGGCTGCATCCCTCCTTGGATGCAAAAGTACGCTTGCCGTTGACTTTAATTTTTTAGCCGCACATACGGCATTGCGAAATGTACGCCTAAACAGCTTGGAAAATAGAATTCTGGTTACCCAGGGACGAGCAGAGGATTTTATTGACTCACCTTCAGATCTTGTGATAGCAAACATCCATTATGATGTTATGAAACATCTAACCGTTTCCCAGGGTTTTTATAATAAAAAGTGGTTCATTCTCTCCGGTCTGCTGAGAAGCCAGGCAAGGGATGTGAGCTTTAATTTATCCCAGAATCGGATAAACATCATTAAGACTTGGGAATGTGACGGTATCTGGCATACCTTTTTGGGAAAGAAGGATTGACAATGATTATCAAATGCTGGGGGTCGCGAGGCTCCATCCCAGTTTCAGGGGAAGAATATATCAAATATGGTGGTGATACCACCTGTTTAGAAATTAGAACAAAAAGTGACGACATTATCATCGTCGATGCCGGAACCGGCATACGAAGGCTTGGCAGCAAACTGATCGATGAAAACCGCTACAAGTACAACCTCATTTTCACCCATTCCCACTGGGATCATTTAATGGGATTTCCTTTTTTCAAACCCCTGTTTGAAGAACAGGCTGAATTCATGATGTACAGATGTCCCTTTCACAGCAAATTCGTGGAAACCATTCTCTCCAGAATCATGACCCCGCCGAGCTTTCCTGTCAGATATTCTGAAATTAGCGCAAAAATGGAATATGTTGATGCATTTACCTCGTCGTTTGATATCGGCTCTGTTACCATAACACCGATCCCGATCAGCCATCCTGATAAAGGCAGCGGATATAAATTTACGGAAGACGGAAAATCATTTGTCTTTCTGACAGACAATGAACTGGGTTTTATACACCCCGGCGGTCTGTCCTATAAAGATTATATGGAATTTTCCGAGGGTGCTGATCTTTTGATTCATGATGCCGAGTACCTCCCTGAAGAGTATCCCTCCAAAATAGAATGGGGACATTCGGTATTTACAAAAACCCTTGATCTTGCCATTGAGGCCGGGGTCAAACAGTTTGGTCTGTTTCATTTAAACCAGGAGCGAACCGATCAGCAGGTTGATGAAATGGTCGAGTCTTGCAGGCGGATCATCGCTGCCGGAGGCCACAATCTTGAATGCTTCGCCGTGGGCTGCGATATGACATTCACGCTATAAATAAGTGCTTACCTGTAGAGTTTTTCAATTTATTCCAAAGACTTAAAAACAAATGAACGAACTTATTTATCGGGCTGCCGGAGATCTTGTCCGGTCAAAAAACGCTGTCGCCTTAACCGGCGCCGGGATATCCGTTGAGAGCGGAATCCCCCCTTTCAGGGGGAAAGGTGGGTTGTGGGAAAGATTCGATCCCATGGAATATGCCCACATTGACGCCTTTATGAAAAATCCGGCCAAGGTCTGGGATGTTTTGATTAAAGAAATGAAAGGAATCATTGACAATGCCAGACCCAATAACGCACATAAAGGACTGGCAAGACTCGAAAAGCTGGGAATCTTAAAAACGATAATTACCCAGAATGTCGACGGGCTTCACCAGATGGCCGGGAATACGGATGTTATCGAGTTTCACGGAAATTTTGCATGGCAGCGATGCATGGAATGCAACAATAGATGTGAAACAACAAAAATCGACATCGAACAAATTCCTCCCCGCTGTGAATGCGGCGGAATTTATAAACCCGAATGTATCTTTTTCGGTGAGATGATCCCACCACAGTATCTGCGACGATCTGAAATGGCCGCTTCGGCGTGTGATACCATGCTGGTCATTGGAACATCGGCAGGTGTTCAACCTGCCGCCTCTATACCCCTGATTGCAAAGCAGGCCGGTGCGAAGGTCATAGAAATCAATCTTGAAAGAACACCCCTTTCAATAGAAATCAGTGATTATATCATCGTGGGAAAGGCCGGAGAAGTTCTGAAAACCTTAACCACCGAAATTGAGCGTCTTCTTAATATTTGATTTTTTCAAAAAAGCTTTCAGATTTTCCGGCAACTTTCGCAAAGCATAGTGGGCCGTGAAAATTTTTTCTTGTCCGCCTCAGGCGGGAAGGCAAAATAAGATATATGAGGGGTCGGGGAGTTTTTATTGTAAATCTCTATATATCAGCCTCCGGCTCGGAGAGCCTACGCCTCGGAGAGCGGAATGGATAATGTTTTTTTTAAAAGCGTGTACTGTTTGAGTGGTTTAGGGATCGTTAGAAAGAACAGACGCTTACCGAAACATTTCAACAGCAAGGAAGTGTTTATTCTAAGTTGAACCCATTGTTTTTATATTGAAATCTGTTCTTTCTTTACGATCCTTTAACCACGAGTTTACACGGTTTTAAAAAAAACATTATCCATGGAGCGATTTAACAAATAAAAACACCCCGACCCTTGAGATATATACGATAACCAAACAGATTCAACAGGAAAGTAGGAGGATGTGATGCTCCGGGCAGATCTTTATGAGAAAAAAATAAACGTCGAATCTTATATCTCTTCCAATGACTGCAGGGCTTGTGGATTTCACAGCCGGGAAGAGTTTTTGGAAAAACTTCGCTCCGGAAGACTCAAACCCTCACATTGCAAGATGGCAAGGATGCGTTTCTTCTCCCTGCTCTGGGCAGTCAAACCGGATGAGATCCTGCCCGATGTAGAGGTTTTGCAGCTCCCCGCTCCAGGCCCCACGGGTCTTTTTCCCATCAATCACCCGGGAAAGGATTCACCGATTCTGGTGTCCGGCAACTCAAAAATCACCGGTGAAGTTCTCACTGCGGTTCTTTCCACCACATTGAGTCCGTTCTGGTATCTAGTAGTGAATACGGATGGGCATACTGTAGACATGGCAATTGTCTATAAGGTTATGACCGCCGAACGGGTAATGCAGGAAATCAGCCGTGAGAATGTAGATCAAATCGCTCCTGAGTCAACCCTTTTTCTCCCCGGCTTTGCAGCAGCGATTCGGGACAATCTAACTGAGCAAAGCGGACGGCATGTCAAGGTAGGTCCGGTATGCGCCGCCGAACTTCCGCTGTTTTTCGGGGATGAAAACTGGACGGTGGCTTGAAGGTTTATCTGACTTCAATGCAGTAAATGTGTTTTTTTTCGTAATAGACTTGATTTATGAAGTAATTCTTCGAAGGATTAAGGTCCAATACAATTCGCAATTTTTTAGTGCCAGGGTGTAGATGTGTTCGGATCTGCCTGATCAGATTTCCCTTTACCGGGGTTCTATCACTTCCGCTCCAAGAAGAAACAGGCTTAATATCAATAACAATCCTTGGCTTATCACCTTCAAACGTCAGGATCTTTGGAACAAAAAATGTGTTTGAAGCAATAAATACATTTTCTCGATCCTTTTTAGGTTCAAATTTGATACTTTTAATAATGATACCATTTTGCAAAATGGCTTTAATCTCATGGTCCTGTCCGGCTTTATCAGCTGGAAGAGACACTGAGCCCAATTCCTTCGGGTTTGACCGCGGCGCCATTTTTTTGGTGATTCGGGCAGACATTACCAGTGGTTTCCACGCTTCCGAGACGATTTTCCATTTTCCGTTTGAGTTGACCATGGTCAAGGTTTTTTCCCCAACATCCGAAAACTTCGAATCGTGATACCGCTGAACGAACCTTGCCGTGGCATATTCTGCTTCGATAAAAACCCCAAGATCGGTTATCTCCACCTGGATATCACCCGAGGTTTTAAAAAGCTTGGTCTTTTTTTGCATCCAACTCTTGTAATCAAGCCCTTCTGATCGAAAATCCGGACTATAGAAAGACATATAACTGCTTATATCAAGGTTTTGCCAAGACTTGTGCCAAGCATATACGTTGGCACGAACGTCATCGATCTGGCCGGCTGATGCAATCCCTGCAAGACAAAACTGTACCATGCAAAAAATCTGTATCACTATCGATTTCAAGTTCATTATTCGATTAATTCAGTCATTGTATTTATGCGCCGAATAAATTCTTCGTGGGTTAATCGAGATTAGAATCAACATCATCTTGAAAGGCGATGTCTCTGATTCTTTTTTCTTTTGTCATTTTAAAGGTTATGGATAATATTATGACTATCATCGGAATTGGGTGTTAGTCAAACTTTAAGTCCGTGTTCACGGGGGTTGCTTCCCCGAGTAACGATACCTGCCCGCTCGTGCCTTGCATGGCAGGCGGGTTGGCGTAGTGGCTTCGTTATTTCAATGACTTATTAGTGGGGAGACCGCGGAGGGAGCAGGAATGCCAATTAACAAAATATGCATAAAACTAAATGGTTAACCTTTAAGGATCATCTCCAATTGAGCAGATGTGATCCAAAAGGGTACCCCGGTTAAATGGTCTACGAATTTAACAGGGCAGGCAAGGGGATTCAAGGATTCGAGTGAAATGCTTTAAAAACCACCGAAGGGTCCAAGGATTCAAGTGAAAAGCAAAAAAATATTCAAAGAAAGGAACCCAGATTTTGTTGGCAGGGGATTTAGATTTAATTGGAGAAGAACCACCTTTAAATTATAGGTCGATTAACGTTGACCCTGTCCGTTAAAATATTTACCTTGCTATACGCTTTTTTCAGTTATTTAGGAAGTCTCTTCTCCGCTCTCTGCCAGATCTGTGCTCAGGAGTGTGAATAGCATATGAAAATTCACGTCGATCAGCGCCGAAGCGCCTATCCTCGCCATCTTTAACAGACATCGCCATGTTCTCACCAAAAACCTTGTCCTTATCTGACGTTTTTAACCCCAAAGCTAAAACAATCTTTCGTTTTGTTTCCATCCTGCATGGCTCGCCTCGCTCTATTCGTGTGATGGTGAGGGGTGAAATGTTGGCATTTCTGGAAAGCTCGGCCTTGCTTATCATAAGAGATTCTCTTATTTCCCTAAGGTTGTTCTTACTCATTTCTTAAATCCTGTGTCATTGGTTTGATATTTTTATGTTTGGCCGGCCTGGTGGCCGCTGTAGGCCTTTCCTATAACCGGATTTATTCCCCTTGAATATTATCATTATGGTATATTGATTTTAATCTTGCAAAAACCATGCAAAAAACAGCTTTCTATTTATAACAACAATAATATCATATACTTATACAATATACACAAACGTTCAACAGAACGAGCATTTGGCTAAATGTTTAAAATTATGAAGTAAATATCTTAAAATATATGTAAACATTTACTTAACGCAAATGCCGGTCTGTTTTTTATAACCGGCCATAACAACCGCACCTTTAATATAAATGTGTTATGGGTCATTAGATTTTGACGATAATATTCTTTTATGTTATTTAAAGTCGTTCTGATAAGATGATTCTTAATTAATACCTCTTGATGAAATGCTGAAACCAACTAAAAATACTTCTCGACACCTTGTTTTAATCGTTCTTTTGCTGATCGCTTTTCAAGCACTGTCAAACACCCAAATCTTTGCTGGTAGTACCGCTTCCATCCTCATCAAAAATCATCTGAAAAAGAAAATCGAACTTGAAACAACCCAAAAAAGGTTGCGCTGCCGTGGAGAGTTGATCTGCGGGCTTTCACAAATTCCGCTTTTTTACCAACGCCGAGGGTTTTTCCCTGCTTGGTGTACAGACACGGGTATGTTACCTCAAGCTGAATCTCTCATCACAGAGATCAAAGGAGCTCATGACGAGGGCCTGGAACCTAATGACTATCATCTTACCAACATTCTATCATTAATAGAAAAGATCAAAAACCAACAGGTCCTGGGAAACACGGTCAATCCTGAACTGTGGGCGGATCTTGATTTGCTTTTAACCGATGCCTTTATGCTATATGCGTCGCATTTACTTGCCGGCCGTGTAAATCCTGAAACTATCCATACCGATTGGACGGTATCGATCCCAACGGCCAACCTGACAAATATTCTCCAATCCGCACTCGATACGAATCAAATAAAAAAAGCGTTAATAGATTTTCGTCCTAATCATCCCGGATATTCAGCGCTCAAAACACATTTGGCGCATTACAGGAATATTGCAAAAGAGGTTCGCGAATTACCTCTGTTGGGCGGAACCCATTTGAAAAAAGGTAATAAAGGACCATCTGTTGAAAGTCTGCGTAAACGATTGATCATCCTTGGAGATCTTTACGCTGACAATAAAGAGCAAGCTGATATTTTTGATGAAACCATTGAAGAAGCCGTTCTTAGATACCAGAAACGGCATGGATTAAAACAAGACGGTATCGTTGGACCCAGCACACTGGAAATGTTAAACACATCCCTTCAAAAAAGGATTCGTCAGATAGAACTTAACATGGAACGTTGGCGCTGGATCCCCCGCAATATTGAGAATCGATATCTTATTGTAAACATTGCTGATTTTAAATTATGGGTAACTGAAAATCGCCGCCGTGTGCTTGACATGCGTGTTGTTGTGGGAAGACCTTATCGTCGCACACCGGTTTTCAGCGCAAAAATGACCTTCATGGTGATCAATCCATACTGGAACATTCCGCAAAGTCTTGCCATCAAAGATGTTCTTCCAAAAATTCAGAAAAATATTCACTATATTGAACAACAGAAAATTAAAATTTTCAAAGATTGGAGTGAAAATGCGGTAGAAATAGATCCGGAAACCATCGCCTGGAATAAGATCGATCCCGAAAACTTCACTTACAAACTTCGCCAGGAGCCAGGGCCAAGAAATGTACTGGGTCGAATGAAATTTATATTTCCCAATAAGTTCGCAGTATATCTACATGATACGCCCAATCGTTCACTCTTTAAAGAAAATAATCGTGATTTTAGTTCGGGGTGTATTCGAGTGGAAGAACCCATCAGCCTTGCCGTCTATCTTTTGCAGGATGATCCGAGTTGGACACGGGAAAGATTAATGGAAACCATTGAAAACAAAACACCTCAGATTGTCGGGCTCAAAAGACCCCTTACCGTTCATTTACAATACTGGACGGCATGGGTGAACGAAACTGGCAGACTGAGTTTTCGCCATGATGTTTACGACCGTGACAGGCCGCTGGATCGTGCCTTGAAAGAGCGACGCCCCGAGGGTTAGCGCAATTCTTTTAAAAAGAGATTTTTGTTATGGCAACAGCCCGTGGAGTAATAGGTTTACCAGTACCTTACATCACCGATATCCACATGTACAAAATCGGACCTCGAATAGTACCCTACGCCGCCGGCTTGCAGCTTCATACAGACGTTCCGCAACCATCTTGTATCATAACCGGGGATTCGGATGTCGACTGCTTCACCTTGCATGTGTAAACTATGCTTGGCAACATATTTACTTCTTTTTCGTAGAATGGCGTTTGTTTCAGGAGAACGATATCCGGAAACAATGTGGAACCGGACCGGCTGGTCAAGGGTCATCGAAATGGAATGAAGAAGATTCAGCAGTCCTTTATTGATGTGTCTAACTTCCTCCGTGCGATGATCACGGAGGATATGGTCAATTTTTGTCAGTGACTTGAACGAATATTGACCCTGGGCGTAATAACACACATCAAGACTTTCACGGGTGTGCGTGTTATACAAGGACAGCATACGTTTTGATCCCAATAACCGATTAATGGAGGCCATGGCCGATACGGGGAATGCGCTGCACAAAGCCGCTTGCGCCGAAATTTTTAAAAAACGTCGTCGATCTATAAACAAATTCAAAGTTTTATTTTTGCTCCTAAAATATTTGCCCGTCTATTAAAACAAGCATGATGTAAATTCAACTTCTTTTTTCCAGAACCCAAAATACGCACAAAATATGCCAGTCTGAATGAAGATTTGAAAATCATCCCGGATCACGGTTAAATCCGCTCTGTACGAATCGTAAAAACGGATCGGCGGCTTTAAAGAATATTATTGTTTTATCTTTTTCTCTCTATACTGAAGATAAGAGTTCCGCATTGCGACGTAAGGATCTACGGACGCTTCTTTTAATGCTTCATACTCACCGATATGAAAAGAGGTTCGATTGACGAGGTTAAACCCTCTGACAGCCAATCCCGCCTCAACAGGATCAATATAAGTGAGCGGATTTAAATATGCGTCACCTACCGATCCTATAAAATCACGCAGTGTTGAAGGTCCCAGAATCGGCCATACAAGGAAAAATCCATTGCCGATGCCATATTTAGCGAATGTTTGGCCAAGATCTTCATCATCGGAAAGATTAAGTTCGGGATGTTGACTTGCCGGATCTCCTAATCCAAGGACACCGATTGTGGTGTTTACAACAAACCTGGTAAATTCAGATGCGGCAGCATTCCCTTTGCCCTGAAGAATACAGTTGACAAATCGCGCCGGCATCATCAGGTTATAGAAAAAATTTCTCACACCGGTCCTGAAAATATCCGGAGTAATCGCCGTGTACCCTCTTGCCAGAGGTTTGAGCAACCAGAAATATAGCTTGTCATTGAAATGGTACATTCCCTTATTCCAGATATACAAAGGATCTGCCACCTCCAATTGATTCGTTTCAAACTCTTCTTCAAAAAGCCCGTTTTCAAAATTATCTTCAACATCCGGATTTTGAGATATCTCTTCTATCTTGTCTTCTGTTGTCGTTCTGTTTTTATCGAGCGCGGCATTGTTGGTTGTTTCATGTAAGGAGTTCAGAGGTTTGTGAGCACAACCGGTGGATAAAAAAGCAAAAAACAAGAGAATCAGTAGCAAGTGGCTGAACAGTTTTTTGCTCATGTTAAAAAATCCCTTTGCCCTTTAGCCTCGGGTCCAAAGGGTTTAAAAACGGCTATGAGTTGGGGCAACAGCGTCAGCGCAGCGATTAAGGCAATGAACATGGCCAATCCTGTCAAAAGCCCGAAATATAGACTCGGAATAAAATTGGACAAAATCAGAATTGAAAAACCGATGATGATGGTCACCGACGTATAGTACATTGCATGGCCGATGCTTCCATGACACCGATGCAACGCCCGTATATAATTCTGATCGATTTTAATCTCATGAGCAAACCTGTGAATATAGTGAATGGTATCATCCACAGCTATCCCTACACTGATGGAGGCAATAGTGATGGTCATCATATCCAGCGGGATATTCAGCCATCCCATAACACCCAGAACGATCCCGATGGAAAGCAAATTGGGGAAAATGGCGATAAAAGCAATTTTTATCGACCTGAACAAAATCATAAACATGACCATCAACACCAGAATAACAACTCCCAGTGTAAGGATTTGTGATCGAAACAGACTCTGCAGCATATTGTTATACAATACCAGCATTCCGCTCAAATGGACACGATCTTGTTTTAATCCGAGTTTGTTCACCAATTCATATTCGATTTTTTTTAGCAGCTGATTCCGCTTCAATGACTTTTCGGAGTCCCTGACACGGATTGAAAAACGGACCTGATCGTTCGTTATAGACACATAAGGTGATAGAATCATGTCCCTGAACTTAGGGGGAAGTTGGGTATACAAAAGCGCCAGTTGGAAATTATCCAGAGGTTTGCCGTCGTTGAGCTTTTCGGCAATTTTCACCATGGTTCCCAATGACAAAACTTTGCCGGTTTCCGGCAGGGAATCCAGATAATCATGTATTTTTATAACACGGGCTATCTTATCAGAAGTAAACCAGTATTTGTCTTGGTTTTGGGCGTCATCAAATTCATTGAACTCTTCGAATTCATCATTTTTTTTCATACTGGATTCAGATGTCGCGACAGGCGCTGTCACTTCAGATTTTTCTAAATCGACAGTAACGTCCAGAGGGGTGGTTCCGCCCAATTCCTGGTCGACAACCTTCATTCCCTGATAAATTTCGGTGGTATGTTTAAAGTAATCAATAAAGCTGTTCTCAACCGTCAATCGGCTTATTCCAACAGCACTGAGTATCAAGGCGATGCCGCTGGCTACCAGGATTATTGTGCCGTGTGCTTCGGTAAATTTAGCCAATAATGGCACTATCGAAAATTTTGATTTCCTGTTGTTTGACAGTGTGTCTTTAGGCATCAGCATCGACACCGAAGGGAACAGAAGAAATGTCATGACAAGAGAAACCATGATACCGGCGCTCATCATCCATCCAAAGTTTATAACAGGCAAAATATCACATAGAAGCAGAGAACCGAACCCGGCAATGGTCGTCAACGCAGCATACAGGCAGGGTTTGCCCATCAACTTAACGGTATCGAGGACAAGCTCACGTTGTTCAGCATCAGGATTTTTAATACAAAGTTCACGGTAGCGCACCGTCAAATGGATCGTTATGGCCATGGTAATGATGAGTTGCAGGGATATAAAATTAGACGATATCACGGTGACTTCCCATCCAAATAATCCCAGCAGTCCGACCATGGAGATCGCAGAAAAAGCGCAGCAAAGCATCGGCAAAAAGACCCATCGTATCCTTTTAAAAATAATGCTCAGGGTAAGGATCAGAAAAAACAGCACCCCGAGGCCGAATACTTTCAGATCGTTTTTAATGAAACTGATCAAATCGTCTGCGATCATGATGACACCGCCAAGAAAGAGTTCTGCATCTTTCCGAAAGTTATCCATAATCGCACGAATTTCGGCGATGTCTCGATGCCTTTTCTTCCTCATCTTGTCTCGATAGAGATTAAACTCTTTGACAACTTTCCTAAATTCAGCAGTTTCTTTGGCAGACAGTCCTTTTGTTGCCTGTTTTTCTCTGAATTGGTTACGCCGGATCAGTAAATCTTGATAAACTTCATCAACGGGAAAGTAAATCAGCAGGGAAGTGGTCTTAAGATCGGGACTTACCAGAAGGTTTTGATAGAGCGGACTGTTGTCAAACTCGAGTTTCGCCAGTGCTTTGTCAACCGTTGGGGATTTAAGTGTCTGAATATTTGCGGCCAGTTCTTTGATTGGAACCGGCGGGCTCTCCAGCAAGGGAACGTCCAGTATTGATAACACAGACGATACTGTCTTTAAGGCCCGTATTTCATCACACAGATTGGACAAGTTTGCCAGTGCTTTATCTGAAAACAGATCATCCCTGGGTGCAAAAGTCATCACCAAATAGTCTTGCAGCCCGTAGCGGGAGTCAATCAGCCGGGAGTATTCTAGGTCTTTATCATTCTCGAGCACCAGCGTTTCCGCTGATGCGTCAAGCCTGAAGTTTTTTGCTTGATAGCCTAAAAAAGCAACTGCCGCTATAATTAAGAGAATGATGAGCTTCGGCCGTGCAATGATGACCTTATCGAAAAACCGAGTTATCAAGGAAGAAAATTTAGCCATATGGATCGCTGAAACAGAGGTATTCGCGCTGAGAAAGTTTATAAATCAACTATTTATCCTCCGGTTTTTCAAGTCTCTGCAGGAGTTCATCAATGGTACCTTTGCTGAGGACCTGGTCAAACTGGGACCGGTATGTCGAAATAATACTGACGCCTTCAATCTCAACATCATAAATTTTCCAGTCTTTTTTGGATTTATACATTTTATAGATCATGGATATCCTGTTGTTATTCGATATAATTTCAGTCGGAATACTGACTTTCCTCTTATCTTGAACAGGTGTTTTAAAGAAAACTTTTTCATCTGTATAAAGGGATAGTTTCTCGAGATACGCCGCTTGCAAGCGTTTAATAAAAAGATCGGTGAATTCATCTTTTTTTTCTTCTGAAAGGCCGGGCCAGTACTTTCGCCCCAGAGATAGTTTGGCCATGAGGTGAAAATCAAACATGGGTTTTACGATTTCCACCAGTTGCTCGTACTTTTTTTGTTGGTCCAAATCTTTTTTCTGCAAAACGGCAATCGCTGCATCAAGCTTGGTTTTCAATAACGCTTGCGCTTCGTTTTCATTACTCGTCAAGCCGGTTTGTGCCGTAATGAACAAAATGAGAACCGTATAAATTAAGCTCCTCATAATTCATTCCTTTATCATTTTTTTTAAATATTTCTAGCCGATATATTTTTTTTATGCAACCATTAAGTTTATCATCGTTTTATGATTTATTTTGACTTTAAGGTTGCTTTTTTGTTGTTTATTTATTTGAAAAGCTCAATAAGCGTTAACATCAGGTTGACCAACTTGGATCTTCTGCAGGATTTATGCCAATACCCCCAAAATATAAAATGTCTAAAAAAATCATAAAATTGAGATCATTTCGACCGGAATTTTATATTTTAATTTAAGGAAAGAATGATATTATGTCAAAATTTTGACTAATTTTGGCGATTGAGAGGCGGAGAATTGGAGTGGAAACCAAGTTTTTGCAATGTAAAACTTGAAATATTATTTTCACACCATGTCAAAAGTGAATCAAGAATTGTTGGTTGCAAAAGCTGCAATCCTTTTTTCATGCCAGTATTCACCGTTCGATTTAAAATCCACAAAACCCACATGTCCGCCTGATTTCGGCATTTCAAAAAAAAGATACGGATTTTTTTTCGCTTCTTCAACAGGATAACACGCTTCACCCAAAAAAGGGTCGTTCTGAGCGTTGATTAATAACGCCGGGATGTTGATGTCGGCAAGAAATTGTTTGCAACTGCATTTAGACCAGTAGTCTTTTGCATTTAAAAACCCGTGAATGGGTGCCGTATATCTGTTGTCAAACGCTTCGAATGTCTTGATTGAATGATAATCCGAATCATTGATTTTACCCGGCATAATTTGCATCTTTAACCGTATCTTGTCGTGAAACATCCCCAGAAAACGCTTCATGTAAAGCATGTTAGATCTTTCTGCCAGTTTTCTTGAACTGGATTCAAGATCACAGGGTACTGAAACAGCAGCTGCGCTTTTAATCAAAGAAGACAGGATGTCATTCTTTTCTCCAAGATACATTAACGTTAAATTGCCGCCCACACTGAAACCCACAAGTGAAATACACGAATAACGCTTTTTGTCAATCACATGACTCACCACGGTATGTAGATCTTCCGTAGCACCGCAATGATATGAGCGAATCAGGCGATTGGGTTCACCGCTGCAACCCCGAAAATTGAAAGCAATACCATCCCACCCTCTCGTGTTAAATGCTTTTATCATTCCAAGTACATACGAACGTCGGGAATGACCTTCCAGACCATGTGAAACAATAACCGCCCTGTCTGCACCAACCCGTGACCAGTCCAGATCAATAAAGTCACGATCAGGTGTGTAAATTCGTTCCCGAACATAATCGACACCCTCTACTTTTCTGAAAAGGGTGGGATAAATGGTCTGGAAATGCGCATTTGAAAATAAAAACAATGGATTGTAGTCTGAATTCGAAATTAACGGCATCTGAAGCGTCCTGGTATGATCATTTCACGTTGAATCTATATTTTTTGCATGATAGGAAAAATTGATCAAGCAACTTTTAACTCAGGTTTTGCATCCTTAATTTTCAGCAACGACGGTATAGCCCAGCAGGCCGGGAAAATTTTTTTGAGGTTTAATTCAACCGGGTTTGAAACCGGCGATTAAATAACATCGGAACATTTTGGAATAAATCTTGTCTAAATCAAATGAATAATCGCATAAAAAAGCCAGGCGGTTCATCCTGCCCAGACACTGTGTTGATTCGGGCTGTTCAAGCGGGTGATATGGCTGCATTTGACGAACTGGTTCTTAAATACAAAGATCGATTATTCAACCTGGTCTACTGGTTCTTGGGAGATTATCAGGACGCCAACGACTGCGCCCAGGAGACCTTTATAAAAGTCTTCAAATCGATAAAAAAATTCAGGTTTGAATCGGCATTTTCCACCTGGCTCTATCGGATTGCCATCAATACGTGTAAAAATAAAATAAAATCATCTGCATACAGATGGAAGAAAAAGACTGTTTCACTCGAAACCTCGAATAGCTCAAAAAACGGCAACCCTTTTTCCGAAATTGTGAACGGCTCTCCAACTCCGGTAGTGGCACTTGAAAAAAAGGAGAGAATGATGCGGATTCAAAAAGCCATCAATTCATTGCCCGAGGAACAAAACAAAGTGGTGGTGCTGCGTGACATCCAGGGACTTTCGTACCAGGATATTTCAGATATCACCGGTCTGAACCTCGGTACGGTTAAATCGAGGCTCGCAAGGGGAAGGCTGGCACTGAAAAACCGACTTAAAGGAAGGATATAAAATGGATTGTGCCGGAATTCAGGAATTATTGTCCGAATATATCGATGGCACTTTGGATGCAAAAACCGTTCAAGTGGTTGAGGAACACCTGTCGGTATGCGTGGACTGTAAAGAAACACTTGCTTCATTGAGTGCAATGGTTGAAGAATTGAACGCTCTTGAACCGGTGAAAGCCCCGGCTGATTTTTTAGAAAAAATCCACCAGCGCATGGAACCGCGTTCAGATTTTAGCCGGCTCTTCAGGAAGCTTTTTGTTCCTTTTAAAATTAAAATTCCATTGCAACTGGCAGCAGCAGCCACCGCATCTATCCTTGTTGTTATGGTTTTAAACCTTCAACAATCAGAATATCAGAAGATGGAGCCCCTAAAGGCATCCAAATCCGAATGGTTCGCCGAAAAACCAAAAGCAGATCATCTAACACCTGAATTTAAAACGAAAACAAAACCTCCGGCCCCTGTTCTTGAAGAAGCCCCGGGAAGGTTGTCGGACAGCGAACAGGGCATGCCGACCCGAAGATCCATGGTAAAAAAACCCGTTCAACCGTCCATTCAAATGGAATCTGAACGGTCTTCTTCTGTTGTGGCAAAGGCTGGGCCATCTGCTGGAACAGGACAACTCATAGAACTTGTCCTGTTGCTCAAACCCGTCGTCATCGGCGATGCTTATTCACCTCATATAGCCATGCAAAAGATGCCTTTAGCTAAAGGCGATAAAAAAACCATTGAAAAGGAAAGGACCGATAAAGATACCTTTGGAAGAAAATTTGAAACCAAGCAACAATACCAGGTCGATGACCTGCTCTTTAGGATAAACCGTATTATCTGGCCTTTAAAAGGCACAATTTTGACAAAAGAATACCACAGACACAAAGATCGATTAAAATCGATTTATGTTCAAATACCTGCCAAAAACTACGCATCTTTTTGCAGAGAACTCACCCGTTTGGCCACTCTCAAAACCCCGCCGCCCGCCCTTGCTGATAAAAGTTTCGATACAGTAACGCTTCATATCAATTTCACCTTCCCGGAATGATTAAAAACTCAACGGGTTGTTGCCCAAATATTTTTTTTGGGAACCTTTTTGTAACCTCCTTGTCTAATGAAACCAAAGAACAAAAATTGGAACTTTTTACGAGTTTATCAAAATATAGGAGGTAAAAAAAATGATTCTCAAGAAAAAACTTTGTATCATCGTCATTCTCGCTGTTATGTTGATGACAACCCCTGTTTCGTACGCACAGCAAGAAACCAATGTTGACAAAACCTTGTCCCCTTATTTCCTGGTCAAGAGCGATGACCCGGATGTGGATCGGCTCCCTTTGAAATCCACACATGCTGAAGTCCATATTTCAGGGGTCATTGCCGATGTCAATGTCACACAGGTCTATAAAAACGAAGGCAAAAAGCCGATAGAGGCCATCTATGTCTTTCCGGCCTCCACAAAAGCCGCTGTTTACGGGATGAAAATGACCATCGGCGAACGGACCATCACAGCTAATATTCGCGAGCGCGAGCAGGCGCGACATGAATACAATCAGGCAAAACAGGCCGGAAAAAGCGCATCGCTTCTGGAACAACACCGGCCAAATGTTTTTCAGATGAATGTGGCCAATATCCTGCCTTCCGATGTTATAAAAGTTGAACTCAAATATACCGAACTTCTTGTTCCCACAGACAAAGTGTACGAATTCGCATATCCCACGGTTGTGGGGCCACGGTACGTGGATCAGCAGTCCGATGAAGCAGGCTCTGCTGAAACGTGGACGTCCAATCCATATCTTCGCCAGGGAGAACCGCCGACCTATATGTTTAATATGGCTGTCCATATTGCAGCAGGTCTTCCCATTAAAGACATTGCCTGTGCTTCACACAAAACCCGGATCGATTACAAGGGTCCTTCCTTTGCCACCATTAATCTTGATCCCTCAGAAAACCAGAGCGGCAACCGGGACTTTATTTTGAAATATCGGCTTGCCGGCGATAAGATTCAAACCGGCCTTCTTCTTTTTGAAGGAAAGGATGAAAAATTTTTCCTGCTCATGATGCAGCCCCCCAAAAAGGTAAAAAAAAGTCAGATCCCGCCCCGTGAGTATATTTTCATCGTTGATGTATCCGGATCCATGCACGGCTTTCCTCTGAATATTTCCAAAAAATTACTCAAGGATCTCATCGGCAACCTTCGCCCAACAGACCGGTTCAATGTTCTCTTGTTTGCCGGCGGTTCCCAGTTGATGGCGGAACAATCTTTGCCGGCCACTTCCCAAAACATCACCCGTGCCATAAACACCATTGAAGGGCAACGGGGGGGCGGTGGCACCCGGCTTTTGCCGGCACTTCAAAGAGCACTCTCTCTTTCTAAAACCGAAGGATTCTCTCGAAGCATCGTTATCGCTACCGACGGGTATGTTTCCGTTGAAGCAAAGGTTTTTGACCTGATGCGAAAGAATCTAGGAGATGCCAATATGTTTGCTTTCGGCATCGGCTCGAGTGTCAACCGTCATCTGATCGAAGGCATGGCCAGAATAGGAATGGGAGAACCCTTTGTCATCACAAAACCTGATCAGGCACTGATAACGGCAAAAAAATTTCGCAAACTCATTGAATCACCGGTATTAACGGGAATCAAGGTCGACTTCGGCAAATTCAAGGCTTACGGCGTGGAACCGCCAAGTATTCCCGACGTGCTGGCAGATCGCCCTGTTATTGTTTTCGGTAAATGGCGCGGCAGTCCTCGAGGCACCATTTCTTTACAAGGCTACACCGGCAAACACCGCTTTTTGAAAAAAATCGATGTCTCAAAAACAAAGGCCCTGGAATCAAACTCGGCCCTTCGCTACCTCTGGGCGCGGCACCGAATTGCCTTGTTAGCCGACTACAACAAACTCAGCAAACAAGACGAACGGGTCAAAGAAGTGACAAACCTTGGTTTAACCTACAACCTCTTGACCGCCTACACCTCATTTGTTGCTGTGGACACGAAGGTTCGCGTTGAGGATGGGCAGACTGTCACCGTCAAACAGCCCCTTCCCTTGCCCCAGGGTGTTTCCGACTATGCAGTGGGAGGAAACAGGGCTATTGCCGGAAAAGCTTATTCTTTCCATGGCCCTGCGCCCTCGGTATTGGGCATGAGAAGTAAAGTTGTTGAAGAAAGTATGGCCCAAAAAAAGGAAGATCGGCTGACCACTGAGCCTGAAATGGATGCTGCTGCCCGTGATAAGAACGTCATCGAACTGGGAGAAATTACGGTTACCGGAGGTTTGTCTGAAACATCCATTCGGGAACTTTTAGAAAAACAGATGCACTCTTTTAATAACTGCTACAAACAGGCACAGAAAAAACAATCTCAATTGAAAGGAAAGATTGTTTTCAGACTGGTCGTAGATCCCGTCGGTCAGGTCATCAACGTTCATCTGGATAAAGGTGTCAATAACGCCAAGGCGTTTGAGACCTGCATGCTTCACAAACTTAAAAAGCTGCGCTTTCCAGCACCCAAAAAGGGGATAAAAACCGTGATTCAAATTGCATTTTTTCTGAAATAAACACTACCTCAATTGAGCGAAAGTCGATTTTATATATTGGCCAGCATTTTGTTTACGCTCATTTGAGGTTCAAAAAACAGCGATGCACCAAAACGAAGATAGCCGTCTTTCTCAGAAATCGAGACAGACGGCTATCTTGATATTGAGTATCCTGATTATATCGGGCCACAGGGCTATTTTACCTTACAAAATTTATTCCAGCCCGCTACTTCAATAGCCTTTTAACCTTAGTCAGGTGCGAAACTTAAGTGATACCTCAATTGAGCGTTTTAGCACCAAAAAAAGACGCAACATTCTTTATAAAGATCCAGATGGCAAATGGGTTATTCATCTTGATCAAGCCATTCCACAGCCTCATCCTTGATGCGAAAAATCTTGAGTTGGGTTGGGAAGTCCTCTACTTCATAGAGTGTCCCCAGAATTCTTGAGAGGCCATATTGAAGATCAGACGATGCCACAACCGCTGATTTACCGCCTTTACGCTCTTCAAAACGATGCGTGTACTGACCAATAAGCGCTGTAATACGCTCCATATCTGAAGATTCAAGGTTGGTCAATTTAGCGTTTCGTGCATCCCACAATGTATTCAACGTCAACTCATGAGCTTCCCAAAACGCTTTTAATGTACTTTGAATATCATCTAAAGTCAGCTCTCCGGTCAGAGCATAAGTGGTCAAGTTCCTTGTTTTGTCAACTTGCGTTGTTGTCGGCATCGTTTAATTTCCCTGTATGACCTGAATTTAACCCTTGATATTTACTATCGTTTATGTCGTTATATCACTGGTATATTAACTATACGCCAACCGATTTGCAAGAAGAATTTATTTGGGTGAGAAAACATTCATATTTAAGGACAATGAACGATGCCACACAATTTCTTGGAAACAACACTGGGTGACACCGGGCTCAACGTTCATCGTTTGGGACTTTCCGCCTCTTATTGGCCCGGCAAAAAGACCATTTACAACGCCATTGATAAGGGGATTAACTATTTTTTCGGTTATGGATTCGACAATCAGATGATATCTGTTCTGCGTGATGTCTTCAAAAAAGAACGCGAGCGTTATATCATTGCCACCGGCGCTTATAACCTGCTCGTCACGCATCAAAACCTTCGAAAAACCGTAGAAAAGCGTCTTAGACAACTTAAAACCGACTATATTGATATTTTCTTATTTTTGGGCGTGACAAAACCCGGACACTTTCCGGAAAATCTGCGTGAAGAGTTGCGCGAATTGAAGAAAACAGGAAAGGTTCGTTATGTGGGAATGTCCTGCCACGACCGCCAATTTGCCGGCAAATTGGCTACCGAGAATGAACTGGATGTCTATATGATCCGATACAACGCCGCCCACCGTGGTGCGGAGCACGATATCTTCCCGCATTTGACTGCTTACAACCCCGGTGTCGTCAGTTACACGGCAACCCGCTGGAGTTATCTTATCCGGCGAAACAAAAAAT
Source organism: uncultured Nitrospinaceae bacterium (assembly GCA_964195835.1). Lineage (GTDB taxonomy): Bacteria > Desulfobacterota > Desulfobacteria > Desulfobacterales > UBA11574 > UBA11574. The sequence goes on from CAXMTB010000004.1 coordinate 45,274, forward strand.
GGCCCAAAAGCCGTCCCATACCCACCCCGGGGCTGTGTTATCGTTTCGTGCTTTCCAATCCGCATGTGCATGTCTGTATGACAGCCCCTGCCAATGCCAGGCAGTTTGAAGAAAACATCGGTGAAGTCCGCAAAGGGCCTTTAAATGAAGAAGAATTATCCTTTGTCAAAGAATATGGCGATCTTGTCCGTCACACCAAAAAATGGTTTATGTAATCGGGATTTTAGATAATGAAAAACAATGAACAGACCTGTTCCTGGCCAAAAGGAGATCCGCTTCTTATAAAATATCATGATAAAGAATGGGGCACTCCGCTGCATAACGACAAAAAACTTTTTGAATTTCTTATCCTTGAGGGATTTCAGGCAGGATTAAGCTGGCTGACAATTTTGAGAAAAAGAGAAAATTTCCGGAAGGCTTTTGATAAATTTGATTTCAACAAAGTTGCAACGTATGATCAGCGAAAAACAAACTCCCTGCTACAAGACAGCGGAATAATCCGAAACAAATTAAAGATTGAAAGTGCAGTTACAAATGCAAAGGCTTTTATTGAAGTCAGAAAAGAATTCGGAACCTTTAATAAATACATATGGAAATTTACCGGCGGCAGGCCAATCCACAATAGATTTGAATCTCTGAAAGAAATTCCCGCAAAAACAGAACTGTCCGATCTTATCAGCAAAGATTTAAAAAAGAGAGGATTTAAATTTGTCGGGTCAACAATTGTATATGCGCATATGCAGGCAACCGGTATGGTGAATGATCATATTAAAAGTTGCTTCAGGTATAAAGAGATTATCGAAAAGTACGGATAGCAAGGGAAAAAGTTTGAAGTTTGAAGTGCCTAAAGTGAGCTAAAGCCCGCCCTGGTGCGAATCGTTCATATATCGATCTGGCTTAGGCACCATTACAAACATGACTTTTTGAGTATACAGTATTGGTTATCGTTCTGGGCCAGGGTTGAGGAACGCGCTTTCAGCGCGATCAATTATAATTAAAATTGATAGTGTACCTTAACTTCCCCCTTTAATGCGGGATAAATAGGCACAACCTGACAATGGAGGCCACGAGGAACAGCGTCAATAAAGGAATGAGCATAGGATGCTTTGCTCCCGCTAATGTTGACGAATCACATTTATATGGTTAATGGTGCCGTGTCCTATATAGAGCCTTTTCCCATGATATCTGTCAAGAATGAAGATTTATCCTGTTAAATTCGGAGCATATTTAACCGGGACCTGCCCCCCTTGTTTTCTCTGGAGATTGCTCTGTCTGTGCTAAAAGGCTGATTCGTTATTTAGTGTCCATACATAAATAAGGATTTTTGTTCGAAATCAAGGCATGCGAAAAAAATAACCGCAGGCATATAGTTGATATTCCGAGGATTATTTTTTGAGCATCACGCAGAGATTGGGCAAAAAGGCTATTTATGGATGGACACTATTTAGATATTCTCCCATAAGCAGCCTGTTTTTGGGCGTGATATCGTTGGGAATTTTCTGGGTCACAATCCGGTATCCCTTTGATCTAAGCCTCACCGCTCTTACCGTATCCACGGCAAGGGTTTTATCCATCCAACCTTCAAGGCCGTCTGTGGAAGATTCCTTCAAATCATGACAGCAGGGCAGAACCGCTACCCTGGCATGCTGTTCAATGGCCTTGTCAATAATCAGATCGGTTAAAGATCCACAGGCATGGGCTGAAACCACAATATCATCCGGAAGAATGGTGATCTCCTGGAAAGGTACTTCTTTGTAGATGACTCTGTTTTTCAGTCTCGGCCAGGATGTGATCAATGCGTTGGACAATTTTCCTGCATTTAAAGGGATTTTTTTGTCCACGGCAATGGCTGTCTTTGAACTGTCATCAAGGATGAGCATGATATGCGCCAAAAGGCCATGACCGCAGGCAAGATCTATAATCCTGCCGCCCCTGTATCTTCGCCGGACCCTTTTTGCCATTTCCCATGCTTCATAGAGCTCTTTTCTCGGAAGCGTTCCGGCGCGGCAGACAGCCCTTGCAATTTTATCGAAAAGGCTGTTGCCGAAAAAGAGTGACTGCTGCCGGAGTGTCAATCTGTTCTTTGAAGATTTATTCATGATCCATAAAATCTGCTTTTTTACATGTATGTTTTTAGTTTTTCAGTTATATTTTTAAGCCTCGAAACTCTCTGGTGATAAGACAAAATCAACGTTATACTCTTCTCTTTTACCATCAAGGGTCAAACATAGACTTAACCCAATTTCTGAAAAATTATAAAGAACTCAAGGTTTTGCACTGTCGCAATTTAGATCTGTACCCGAAAATTAAGAACATCTTTCATTAGGCTGAAATGATTGTCCAGAGAGTAAATTTCACAATGATTTTTTTTTGCGTTTTGGACAATTATTAGATCCGGTATACCAACCCCATTCAATCCATTTTTGAGGCATTTGTATTGATACTCAATAATTTGATCCCAATTGATGGACAAATTTAGCTTTTTGATTTTAAACAATACATTGATAATATTTCTTTTGTTTTGTATTTTCAAAAATGGTACCAGCTCTGCCAAAATGAGATCATTTGTTACAAGGAGATTTTCATCAATTAAGAAATCAAGTTTTTCAGAATTAATTCCTTTCCTGAAATACTCAATCCATACTGAAGTATCGACCAATACCGACATTAGCGCCCTCTGATAGTGTCTAAATCAATATCCAAATCGACTTTTCCCTTAAATTTTTTTAACTCTGAAATTTTTGATTTTCTAATTAATTCTTCCAAGGCTACGGTAATCACTTTTGTCTTTGTCTTAATGTGTGTTACCTTCATGGCCTCATCTAATAAATTCTCGGGTAAATCAAGCGTTGTTCTCATAATCAGCCCCCCTTTTTACTTTATGCATAAAATTATCATATTATGCATAAAGTGTCAATTTTTATATGCCGAACGCCGTGCAAACGTGAACTATCCGGGCGAAAAATTATAGAGGGAAATGGGGATGGGAAATACTGGAAATGGAAATTTAGGCGCAGATTCCCCCGATAACGGGATCTTCGTTTCACTACGAAAGGCATCGAGGGTTCAAGGATTCAAGTGAAATGCTGAAAAATTATAAAGTGCTCAAGGTTCGGCAAAAGTCCTGTCAACAACGCAAACATTATTATCCGGGGATCTGGGCTATCCTAAGAAGGAAGGTCTATCAGGACCCCGGAGGGACATCGGTGAAGTAAAATCGAAAACAAACACTCGACCCCTTGACTCCCTGAATCCTTGAACCCTTTTCTCGCTTTTAAGGCATTTTATCCTTTTATCTCATTGATCCGGTCCGTGAGATCGGGAATAAAATCGAGGATGTCATCCACAACGCCAACATCCGCAGCCTGAAAGATGGGTGCTTTGGGGTTTTTGTTTACGGCAACAACAAAAGGCGCGCCCTTGAGGCCGCCAAGGTGCTGAAATGACCCGCTGATCCCTAATGCCATATAGACCTTCGGTTTGACGATCTTGCCCGAGGTTCCAACCTGACGGGATTTTTCCAGCCATTTTGCATCTACTATGGGTCTGGAACATGACACATCCGCGCCCATGGCTTTTGCCAGATCGAATACCATCTCCAGGTTATCCTCATCTTCGATTCCCCTGCCCACCGATACCAGGATATCCGACTTGGTGATATCGACATCGCCGACTTCAGCCTCGACAATTTCCAGAAAGCGGCGAACACCATCTGCGAGACCGCCCTCCATGGCTTCGGCAGTTTTGTCAACGATGTTGCCGTTGGCACTTTTGCTTTCATCTGCTTTGAAAGATCCCGGGCGGATGGTGATCACGACACCCCGGGAGATATCGCAAAGTACGTGTGTGCTGACCTGTCCGCCGTATTCCTCACGAACAGCTTTGAGTTTGCCGTCTTCGATGCCTTCAAAATCGACAGCATCCGGAAGATATGCCGCGTCAAGCTTTACGGAAAGGCCCGGCGCCAGATCCATACCAAAATGTTCATGGGGAATCAGAACGATGCCTTCCTTTGGCAGAATACGGGTCAGCATCGGCCGGATCACTTCTGCATTAATATAAGCCAGAGCTTCATTATCGATCTTCCAGACCTCGGAGAAAGAAGACGCAACATCCTTGCACACCCCATCGAGTTCGGCGCCGGAACCTGCAATCACGGCAGTAAGCGAAGCATCTGTATTGAGTTTTCCGGCCGCGGTGATCATTTCAAGGGCCGTATCGTCTACAACACCATTCTTGTGTATAATATATGCAAAAACCTGTTGGGCCATTATTTGATCCCTCCCTTGGTTTTTAAGAGTTCGACGAGTTTATCGATGATTTCATCGGTGTCCCCTTCCAGAATCTCTGCGCCCTCGGCCGTGTCAGGCACAAAATAATCGAGACGCTTTATTCGAGCCCCGGATTCTCCGACAGTGTCCCCGGCAATCCCGAGATCGCCGGCGGTTTGAACCGGTATTTCAAGTGACGACACCTTCCGGATTCCGCGAATACCCACATACCGCGGCTCGTTGATGCCGGTCTGAATAGAGAGAACACAAGGGAGATCGATTTCATTCATCTCCTGGTTTCCGCCGGCAATTTCACGACCGACTTTAATTTTTTTGTCATCGATAACTTCCAGAAGATTGACCAAAGAAGCATAGGGCCAGTCGAGCATGGCGGCCAGCATGCCGCCCACCTGGCCTGCCCCGTCATCTGCCTGGGCGCCGGTCAAAATCAGGTCATAATTCCCCTTTTCAACCGCTGCTTTTAAAACAGCGGCAATCCCTTTTCCATCAGATCCATTAAACGCATCGTCTGAAAGGAGTACGCCGTTATCAGCGCCCATGGCCATCTCTCTTCGAACGATCTCCTCATCTTCCTCGTCGCCAACGGTAACGACGGTAATGCTGCCGCCGACCTTGTCTCGAATCTGAATGGCTTCTTCAACAGCATAATTGTCCCATTCGTTTACAGAATATACCAGGTCATCCCGTTCGATATCCGTACCGTCTCTGTTGACCTCGATCTCATTTTCCGAGGTGTCCGGAACCCGCTTAACACACACTAATATTTCCATATTTTCCCTCCTAATATTCAATCATCAATCAACAATCATCAATAAAAGTTGCAAGTGACTAAAGTGAGCTAAAATGAGCTAAAGCCCGCCCTGGTGCGAATCGTTAATATATTGATCTGACTTATATATCAATACAAACATAGCTCCTTTAGTATAAAGTATTGGTAATCGGTCTGGGCCAGGGTTAAGGAATTTTTAGCCAATTATATTTTAATGACAGCGCGTTAGCGCTACCTCAACTTTAGGCACTTTAGATCACTTCAAACTTTAGACACTTGTTATCTGTTGCTCATCAATTATCAATTATATGTTGGTTAACCAATTCCACCAGATCTATGGCCTCCATCTCCCCTTCCAGGCCGCTGGTTTTGATGGCATCTTCTATATTGACCATGCAAAAGGGACAGGCGGTAACGATGATGTTCGCTCCGGCTGCTTTTGCCATTTCAACCCTGACCTGCCCCATCCGTTTTTCCTCTATGGGTT
>CAXMTB010000005.1:0-19532 GCA_964195835.1 uncultured Nitrospinaceae bacterium
CAAGTCGGCATGTCCTATTTTCTTGGCAGACATTTTAATGAGGCCGTCAATTCCTTTAAAAAATTAACAGATCAGTATTTTGAAACCGAATATTCTATAAAATCATATTTTATGATTAGTGAAGCCTATGTAAAACTGAAGGCTTTTAACTTCGCTTTGATCAATCTTAACAATCTTATCACGATAACAAAAGATGAAGATATAAGGGATAAAGCCTACTACAGAATAGGATGGATTCATATCGAAACAGCATCCTGGGACAAAGCAAGACACTATTTTAAAAAAATCAGCACGAAAAATAGAAATAAATTCAGACTTGAAAGACTTGCTGATGAACTAGACAAGGAAACATTAATCCCCCAAAAAAATCCGAAGCTGGCAGGATTTTTATCGATCATTCCAGGAGGAGGATATCTTTATTGTGAAAGATATCAGGATGCACTGATCGCTTTTTTGTTGAATGGCGGTCTGATATACGCCGCCTATGAATCTTTCGATGAAGGACATAATGCACTTGGCGGACTTCTTACGTTTGTTGGGTTCGGCTTCTATGCCGGAAATATATACGGTGCTGTAACAAGCGCCCATAAATTCAATCGAAAAGAAACCGGTCAATTTATTTATAAATTAAAAAAGAATACCCGAGTTAACCTTTCGGCTGATTTGGAAAACAAAAGTGTTTGCCTTTCCTTCCAATTTTTCTTTTAATTCCTATCCCGGAAAAGCCGGAACCAAAAATATTTGCCACAAAGGCACTAAGACACAAAGGTTTTATTTATTATTCTTTCTTTGTGCCTTGGCGCCTTAGTGGCAAAATGGAAAAAGTTTTGTTAAAAAAACACAAAATTCAATTTTAAGTAAATAAGAGAAGAATTTGAAATTTCTATTTTTGGAACCATTTTATGGCGGATCACATAAAGATTTTGCCCAAGGTCTGGTTTCACACTCTAAATACAAGATCGATCTCGTTACGCTGCCTGCCCGTTTTTGGAAATGGCGGATGCGAGGCGCAGCCTTATACTTTGTAAAAAAAATTCTCCCTCTTAAAAACTACGACGGATTGATTACCACCGATCTTATGAGTCTGTCGGATTTTAAGGCACTATGCGGCCCGTTTTGTCCCCCTTCAATGGTCTATTTCCACGAAAATCAACTGACCTACCCCTTGGCACCGGGTGAAAGCAGGGATTTTCAGTTTGGATTCACAGATATCACTACTTCCTTGGCGGCGGACCGAATTCTCTTTAACTCTCAAACTCATTTTGATGCCTTTTTCTCAAAGCTGCCCGTTTTTTTAAATATGATGCCCGAATATCAACCTAAATGGGTGGTTGATGAGATACGTAATAAAGCCGAAGTTCTCTATCCGGGATGTCATTTCACAGCCCCGGTAAATATACCGAACGCATTGCCCGAAGCGGACTTGCCGCCGTTGATCGTCTGGAATCACCGATGGGAGTTTGATAAAAATCCGGCAGGCTTTTTTAATGCTCTTGATAAGATTCTTGAGCGGGGTCTGAATTTTCGACTTGCACTTTTAGGAGAAAACTTTCAGGTGGTCCCGAAAGAGTTTATTGCAGCCAGGGATCGTTTCAAAAACCGGATTGTCTGGTACGGTTACGAAGAATCCAGAGAGAAATATCGCAAATGGCTTATGCAGGGGACCATCGTCATCAGCACGGCAAACCAGGAGAATTTCGGTATTTCGGTGGTTGAAGCGATCCGTTACGGTTGTATCCCTTTACTGCCTGACCGGCTCTCGTATCCCGAAATTATCCCAAAGGTATTCCATGGGGATTTTCTCTATAAAGATCAGACGGAACTGGTGGAAAAACTGTGCTTTCTTATTTTAAATTATTCCCGATTTACAGAAAAGCAACAACATCTCTCTGCGGCCATGGAACGATTTGCATGGGAAAACATGATTGATCAATATGATGAAATATTGAAAAATCTGGCTTTAAAATGAAAAGTTCTGACGTTCTGGTACGGATTCTATCCTGACGAAACATATATTAAGAACACTCTCCCCGCTTAAAGACTTTTCAATCGGCTTTTTAGACAAATTGTTCGATCCACTTCCCCCCACCATTGTGAATACAACTTTCAAAATCAGCGATAAAATTACAAGATCTCCAATATGCTGAGGATAAATCTCGTTAAATTACAAATTCTTAAAGCTTTCAGGTTGTCGCTTGATTTTCAAAGATGCTATCTGGCGGCGTCTTCATCTTTCGAAAACTTGTTTAACAGTCCATATCTATTATTTGCCTCCACTTTTATCCACTTTAAAATGATTCTTCTGATTTTGTTTTAACATTTTTGAATTATTATAAAAAAATATTACATATTCATTTATTTTTCCTTGACATTTACTGAAAAATGTACTTTTAACCAAAAAGGTGGTTTAAAGTGGTTTTTAGGGGAGATATATGTTTCGAGGAAGCTCATTCCATACCATCGATTCAAAAGGGCGTATCATCATTCCTGCCAGATTCCGTGATGTCATAAAAGCAGATGGATCATATGGCGTTATGCTTTCCAGAATGGACGGGGCGCTTATCGCATACACCTATGATGAATGGCGAAAAATTGAAAACCGTATATTGACCCTCGCTGAAAAAAGCGAAAGCATGCGTCGGTTCAGAAGGGTTTTTATCGGAGGATCCTTTGAATGTCCCTGTGACAAACAAGATCGTATTTTGATTCCACAGAATCTGAGAGAATATGCAGAATTCGAAAAGGACATTGTACTGGTTGGCGTCCTCGACCATTTTGAAATCTGGTCACGAGATAGCTGGAACCGGGAAAATATGGATCTGGAAAAAGACATGAAAAAGGAGGACGTAAGAAACGAAATTGCAAAGTTAGGGCTCTGATCATATGCCGCTTAAACATATTCCGGTAATGATTCCTGAAGTGCTCCATTATCTCAACTGCAAGCCCGGCAAGATCTATGTTGACGGTACCCTGGGAGGTTCGGGGCATGCCAGGGCAATCTGCCGCAACATTTCTCCGGGTGGCATTTTTATCGGCATTGATCAGGATGTTGATGCAATCAAAAATGCAAAAGACGTTTTAAAATCGTTCGATTTAACCATCCACCTCTTTCACGGCAACTTTATAGATCTTCCTGACTTTCTGCGACAGCTTAAAATAAAAGCGGTGGACGGTATTCTTCTGGATCTTGGGATTTCACTTCATCAAATCGAATCCAGCGGTCGTGGTTTTAGTTTTCTAAGAGACGAGCCCCTTGATATGCGTATGAACAGGGCGTCGAAAACAACAGCCGAAGATTTGATTAACAGGATGGATGAAAAAAACCTTAAGCAGATTTTTCGAGAATACGGGGAAGAACGATGGGCGGGGCAAATCGCAAAAACAATCGTAAGGTCAAGAAAGCAAAAAGCAATAAGATCCAGCAGACAACTGGCCCAGATCGTATGCGATGCCGTTCCAAAATCAACATCATTTCATCAAAAAATTCATCCGGCAACACGGGTTTTCATGGCACTTAGAATCGCTGTCAACAGGGAACTGGAAATGCTCGATGTATTCATGGAAAACTTTGCAGATCTTCTAAATCCCAAAGCTCGCTTATGTGTTCTATCTTTTCATTCTCTTGAAGACCGGATTGTAAAACATCGATTTAAGGCCCTTGAAAAGGGATGTGTCTGTCCCTCAGATTTTCCAGTATGTGTCTGCAATCAAAAACCGATCCTTCGTTTGCTGACGAAAAAAGTAGTGCGTCCTTCAAAAGAAGAGATTGAAAGAAACCCCATGGCGAGAAGCACAAAGCTAAGAGCGGCAGAAAAGATATAATGGCCCGTAAAACACGTAAAAAAAACGGCGATGTAAAAATAACGGGAATATGGATCATTTTCATGGCCGTATTTATTGCCGAACTCTTTCTTTATACGTGGTGCCGTGTCAACTATATCGATGTGGGATATGAAATTTCAAAAGAAACTAAGAAACAAAATGAGCTTATCGCCTTACAGAATAACTTAAAGATCGAGATAGCAAGCTTAAAATCTCCGGAACGGATCGCAAAAATCGCTAAAGATCAACTCGGGTTGAAAGCGCCCACTAAAAGCCAGACGATTGTTATTCCATGATTCGGATTTGATATGAAACAGATAAAATTACGTATAATTATCATTGGGGCTTTCTTTTCCTTCTTTTTTATTATCATCGGCGTCAAGGCCATGTACCTTCAGGTTTTTCGCGGTTCCTGGCTGTCCCAGAAAGCCGCAGATCAATACGAAGTGTCTTTTAAATCTTCGGGGAAACGCGGAACCATTTTCGACAGAAACCTCAGAGAAATGGCGGTGAGTATCGATGTTATGTCCATTGCTGCGCACCCGTCGCAAATAGAACATCCCAAAAGCGCTGCAAGATCGCTTTCAAAAGCCCTTAAAATAGACCGTAAAGTGCTTGCTAAAAAACTAAATTCTAAAAAAAAGTTTGTATGGATCAAAAGAAAGGCAACACCGAAAGAGGCTGAAGCCGTCAAAAAGCTTAATATGGACGGTCTTGATTTCATACCTGAACATAAGCGTTTTTTTCCTAACAAAACACTTGCTGCCCAGCTCATTGGATTTACCGATATTGATGATCATGGTTCGGAAGGCATCGAATTTAATTATGACGACGATCTCAGCGGTGAGATGTTCCAATACACGGTGTTGAGGGATGCGCACGGCCGTGGATTTGAAGCTGAAAACATGACCGGCCTATCCTCCAGCGGCAAAAACCTTGTCCTCACCGTTGACAGCACCATCCAGTATATTGCAGAAAAGGCGCTTGCCGAAACCGTGGAAAAATTTTCGGCAAAATCCGGAATGGCCATTGTCATGGTTCCCAAAACCGGTGCCATATTGGCGCTGGCGCAGGTTCCTTTATTCAATCCCAATGCATTAGAAAGGTTTCACCGGAAGTTCTGGAGAAACAGGATTATCACCGACCCGTTTGAACCGGGTTCTACCATGAAAATTTTCAGTGCGGCGGCGGCAATAGAATCCGGGAGCAGCTCTCCAAGCAGCATCTTTTATTGCGAAAATGGTGCTTATAAGATGGGAAAACACGTTATCCACGACACCCATGAGCATGGATGGCTGTCCCTACAGCAGATTATCAAATATTCGAGCAATATCGGCGCCATCAAATTCAGTGCAATTACGGGGCCCGAATATCTGTCCAGGACCCTCCAAAATTTCGGTTTCGGGTCGAAGACCGGAATCGACTGCCCGGGTGAAACCGCCGGCAGCCTGGCCCCTTTTAGACGATGGACAAAAGTGGATGCCGGAACCATCTCTTTTGGGCAGGGGGTTTCGGTTTCTGCCTTACAGCTCATCGTCGCCACATCCGCGGTTGCAAACAAAGGAATCCTCATGAAGCCTTATGTGGTTCAGGCGATTACCGATCATAATGGCCGGCTGATCAAGAGTTTTGGTCCAAGGAGAATCAGAAGGGTAATTTCAGAAAAAACCGCCGGGATGTTAAGCAGAATCATGCAGACGGTCATTACCGAAGGCGGGACAGGCGTCAATGCCGCCCTTGAAGGATATTCCGTTTGTGGCAAAACAGGCACCGCTCAAAAAATCGACGAAAATGGGAGATATTCTTATGAGAAATATGTGGCATCTTTTGTAGGATTTGCACCTGTGGAAAACCCAAAAATTGCTGTTTTGGTTGTTGTTGATGAACCCGAAAAACAGCATTACGGAAGTATTGTTGCAGCGCCTGCATTTAAAGCGATCGCCCAGAAAACACTGGACTATATGCATATAGCGCCAAAAAGAAAAACCGACAAATTAATGGTCTCTCTGAGGAGATAGACAAAAAGGATGCGGCTTTCAGATTTATTAAAAACTATCGATCCTGTTGGATTTTACGGCATAGAGGCAGAGCAAAGCGGTCATGTTTCGGATATTGGAAACACTGAGCACACTGATTCGGATGCCGGATTTCTGCTTTCACCGGATCCCGAGATAGGCTCCATCCATTACAGGGCCCAGGATGTTCAGCCGGGCGGACTCTTTGTTGCCATAGAGGGGCTTGCTGCTGATGGTCATGACTTTATCGATAAAGCGCTGACAAGGGGCGCATCAGCCATTGTTACCCAGAAACCCGTCAAAAGTGAATCCATAATTATCGAAGTCGAAAATACCAGAAAAGCCTTAGCCGCCATGTCCGCTCGATTTTTTTTAAATCCATCGGAAAAACTTTTTTTAATCGGTATCACAGGTACTAACGGAAAGACAACCACTGCATTTTTAATCGAACATATTCTTGATAAAACAGGTATCCATGTGGGCGTCATCGGAACTTTAAACTACAGATATGCCGGCAAGACGTTTCAAAATTCCATGACAACTCCCGAATCTTTTGATCTCCAGAAAATCCTGGCAGAAATGCTGGATAACGGGGTGACCCATGTGGTCATTGAAGTTTCTTCACATGCCCTCGATCTATATAGAGTTCATCACTGCAAATTCGATCTCGCAATATTTACCAATTTGACCCAAGATCATTTGGATTATCATAAGGATATGGATTCCTACTGGTCCTGTAAAAAGAGGCTTTTCACAGAAATCCTTGACGTCAAATCGGAAAACGATCGGGTCCTGGCTATCATCAACCATAATGACGAAAGAGGGAGAGAACTTAGCCATAACCTCGAATCACGTCTTGGCCAAGCGTCTGTGCTCTCTTCAGGCTTTTCAGACAACAATCGCATACGACCCGAGGACTTCAGTTACGATTTGGGCGGCATTACAGGTAAAATTTCCACCCCTAACGGCGCTTTTAAGTTCAAATCAAATCTTGTGGGACAGCATAATCTGGAGAACATTCTCTGCGCCACGGGTGTTGGCATTGTCCTCGGTCTTTCAGTGGATGCCATCAAACATGGCATTGAATCGGTTAAAGCCGTGCCCGGACGTCTCGAATCTATTCCCAATGATCACAAACGATTTGTATATGTGGATTATGCCCATACACCGGATGCTCTTGAGAATGTGCTCGCTTCGTTACGAGAATGTACTCCGGGCCGGCTTATCTGCGTATTTGGTTGCGGCGGCAACCGGGACAAAGCAAAGCGACCTCAAATGGGTGACATCGCCGGAAGGTTCTCTGATCTTGTTGTGATCACATCGGACAATCCAAGAACCGAACCCCCCATGGAGATTATCGATCAGATTCTTGAGGGTACAAAAAGATCGATTGCTCATGCGTTTATGCCATCGGATCTCAGTGAAAATTTTCCCATGAAAGGATATGTGGTTGAGCCGGATCGAAAAAACGCCATCACCCTTGCAATAAAGGTGTCCAGACCAAACGATGCGATTCTGATCGCGGGAAAGGGGAACGAACCCTATCAAATCATCGGAGACAAAACCATTGCCTTTGATGACAGAAAAGAAGCCAAAAAAGCCCTATCAACGTTAAGCGTAAAAAGTCTCGGATCCAAAACGAGATCCAATCCGAAAGTCCTGTCCGGTAATCCAAAACCTGAAAATTCCGATCTGATCCCATGGCGTGTTGCTGAAATTATAGAAGCCACCGGAGGACAGTTGTTTTGCGGGGATTTGGCACGCACGTTCACCGGAGTTTCCATTGATTCTCGAAGGATATCTGCCGATGATCTTTTTATCGCCATTAAAGGGGAGGTTCATGACGGCCACCGTTTTATCGGCAGTATTATTGAACAAGGGGTCAATGGATGTTTGATCGATCAAAGAAAAGCCGACATGCTCTCTAAACCCGAATGGTCAGACACCGGTGTCGTTTGTATCACTGTAGATGATACAACTAAAGCTCTGGGTGATATGGCAGCATTTAATAGAAGACGCACACCCGTTTCGGTTATTGCCATCACAGGCTCAAACGGAAAAACCAGCACACGTAAAATGACATCAGACGTGGTTTCCCGTCGGTTTTGCACATTGTCGACCCAGGGCAATTTAAACAATGACATCGGACTTCCCTTAACGCTGCTTAATCTGAGCAGGGACCACCAATGGGCTGTTGTGGAGCTGGGAATGAACAGACCCGGGGAGATCGAACGACTGGCTGAAATCTGTCTGCCGGATGTTGGCCTTATTACAAATATCGGTCCTGCGCACCTTGAAGGATTGGGTTCAATGGAAGCGGTCATGAAGGCCAAAGGTGAACTTCTGGGAAAAATCAAGCCGGACGGCATGGCGATTCTCAATGCAGATGATCCGAGGCTGCTGAAACTGGCAGATATTACACCTGTTAATGTTATGTTTTTCGGCATGTCCAATGATGCCGCAATCAGAGCTGAATCTGTTGAGGAAAAAGGGGGAGGGCTTTCTTTCAGCCTGGTGCTGCCTGATGAAACGATTTCCGTTCATCTTAAAACTCCGGCAATGTTTATGATTTCAAATGCTCTGGCGGCGGCGGCGGCGGGCCATCTTTTGAGTTTAACTGCCGTTGAAATTAAGAACGGACTTGAAGCCTTCAAACCGGATCAAGGTAGGATGAACATCCATAAAACCGGTAAAGGAATCCATATCATCGACGATACGTACAATGCCAATCCAGGTTCAATGCAGGCCGCCATAATCACTCTTATGTCATTGAAGGGAAAGAACAAAGGATTTCTGATTGCCGGCGATATGCTTGAACTGGGAAAACACTCGGCGCCTATGCATCAACAGATAGGCGCTGTTGCCGCCAGGTCAGAAATTGCGGGTCTTTATGTGACCGGCAAATACGCTGAAGATGTTGCGGCAGGTGCTTTAAAAGAACATATGAATCCGGATGACATTTTTAAAGGCACCCGGGAAGAGATCATAGAGGCTGTTACAGACCGGCTCGATGCCGGCGACTGGGTTCTAGTAAAGGGGTCCAGGGGGATGGCCATGGAAAAAGTTGTCCAAGGGTTGTTGGCGTGGGCTGATAATTAAAATGGATATAAAATTTAATCACACTTGAAGCAGAAGTTGAAACCGGTTTTTTAGAAAGATTTAAACTGCCATCGGGAGAGTAAAACTAAAGCATGCTGTATCATTTACTATATCCGCTTCATAAGACACTGTCGGTTTTTAATGTATTCCGATACATTACGTTTAGGACCATCTATGCCAGCCTGACGGCGTTTTTAATCTGTTTTTTACTGGGACCTTGGGTGATTCGAAAACTGAACAACATGCAGATCGGTCAATATGTCAGAGATGACGGTCCGCAGACACACCTTAAAAAGGCCGGAACACCGACCATGGGTGGAACGTTGATCATTTTTTCGATTACTGTTTCCACACTGTTGTGGACCAATTTGACCAATTATTTTGTGTGGATCGTGCTTTTGGTGACTGTTGGGTACGGAGGTATCGGTTTTATGGACGACTATCTCATGCAGATCAAAAAGCAGAGCAAGGGACTGACTGTTCGAAACAAATTTCTGCTTCAGGCGATTCTGGCGATGGTTACAGGGATTCTGGTCTATGTGAGTCCGGACTTTTCCACCCGTATAACCATTCCGTTTTTTAAAAACATTTCACCCGATCTCGGGTGGGGATATATACTGTTTGCAGCATTGGTCATTATCGGTACGTCGAATGCAGTCAATATCACTGACGGGCTGGATGGTCTTGCCATCGGACCGCTTATTATCGCTTCAGCCGCGTACATGGTTTTTGCATATGTGGCCGGGCACGTTAAGATCGCTAATTATTTGCAGATCAATTATGTGGCGGGAAGCGGGGAGATTGCAATTTTCTGTGGCGCTATGGCCGGTTCAGGTTTGGGATTTTTGTGGTTCAATTCGTATCCTGCACAAATTTTTATGGGGGATGTGGGTTCCCTATCGCTGGGCGCAGCCATTGGGACTGTGGCGGTGATCACCAAGCAGGAGATACTTCTGGCACTGGTGGGAGGGCTATTTGTCATTGAAACGCTGTCGGTTATTTTTCAGGTCGGTTTCTTCAAAATGACAAATGGTCGCAGAATTTTCCGAATGGCTCCCCTTCATCACCATTTTGAGCTCAAAGGATGGTCGGAGCCCAAAGTTATTGTTCGATTCTGGATCATCGCAATTGCACTGGCGTTGATTTCCATGAGTACGCTGAAATTAAGATAAAAGATATGGATCTTCATCAAAAAAACATTCTTATCGTCGGTCTTGGCATATCCGGTATGGCCGCAGCCCGATTCGCCAAAAACAAGGGAGGGATCGTAACGATAACCGATATTGCCAAAGAAGATGCCCTGGCCGACTATTTACCGGAGGTGCGTAAAATAGATGTTAGGACCGAACTGGGAGGTCATAACACTAAGACTTTTGAGAGTGCTGATCTTATTATTGTGAGTCCCGGGGTTCCCCATACTATTTTGCCCATTGAACGGGCCAAAGAAAAGGGTATTCCGGTATTAGGGGAAATAGAGCTTGCTTCACGATATATCCGGGAACCTATTGTAGCCATATCCGGTACCAACGGTAAAACAACAACAACACGGCTTTTGGGCCATATGATGAAAAATTCCGGGTTTAAGGTCTTTGTAGGCGGGAATATCGGCAACCCATTGATCGATTATGCCCGCAGGGGAAAAACGGCAGACATTGTTGTGGCTGAAGTCAGCAGTTTTCAGCTCGACACCATCGATACGTTCAGACCCCGGGTCAGTGTCCTCTTGAACATCAGTGCGGATCATCTTGATCGATATCCGGATTTTGAATCTTATGTAAGGTCCAAAGGCCGCATTTTTAAAAACCAGGCCGAAGGCGATACAGCAGTGATAAATGGTTCTGATCCCTCTATTTCCTTAATCAGCAAAACACTTAGAACCCGTGTACTGCCCTTTTATCATCAGGGCAATTTTAATACTAAAAACCGTGAATATGCTGTCATCAGCAGCAGAAACGGACAAAATGCATTGATGATCAATATTTTTACAAAAGAAGACCCCAAAGGTTTTCTCGATCTTTCGCAGGTAGATCTTTTGGGACGGCACAATATGGAAAATATCGCGGCAGCAGCCTTGGCAGCTCTGGCCGCCGGCGGGACCTTGGAAGGAATTCAATCCGCATTAAACGATTTCAAAGGGCTTTCCCATCGTCTGGAATTTGTCAAAATCATCAATGGTGTTCACTTTTACGATGATTCAAAGGGAACAAACATCGATGCAGTGGCCAGAGCGCTTGAAGTTTTCGATAAACCGGTGGTTCTTATTATGGGCGGGCGTGATAAAGGCGGGGATTTTAAGCAACTGCGAGGGATAGTGAAGCAACATACGAAAAAACTGATCGTTATGGGTGAAGCAGGAAACACTATCAAATCAGCTCTTGAAGATGTGTGTCAAGAAGGCGCCCAAAATGCATCCACAATGGAGAATGCGGTGAATTTAGCGTATCTTGCGGCATCGCCCGGGGATGTGGTGCTCTTATCTCCCGGTTGTTCCAGTTTTGACATGTACCAAAGCTATGCAGAGCGGGGAGAAGTATTTTGTAAGGCGGTTGAAAATCTTGAAAATTCAGATCGGAATATAACGCATGGCCAGTGACAAACAAAAAAAACAAAATGTTACCAAACAGCCCCTGCAATACGATATTGCGCTGTTATTCCCGGTATTGTTCCTGGTGGGAATCGGTATTGTCATGGTTTACAGCGCGAGTTCGGCACTGGCCCTGAAAAAGTTCGGAACGAGTTATTATTTTTTAAAAAAACAATCCATTTTTGCGTTGTTGGGTATTGTTGTACTGGTCATCAGTTGTCATATTCCATATCACATTTTTCGTTCTTTGACATATCCATTGCTTATCCTGGCCGCGATGCTTCTTTTTGTGATTCTTATTTCCGGATTCGGATATTCGGCAGGGGGGGCAAAACGGTGGTTTCGCATTGCCGACTTTACGTTTCAGCCTTCTGAATTTGCCCGTTTTGTGCTGGTTATCTTTCTGGCGTATTCAATGAACAAAAAAATGGATCGAATTAAGGAGTTTAAGGTTGGTTTTTTGCCCCATGTTTTGGTCCTGTGCATGTTTGCGGTTCTGATCATGTTACAGCCCGACTTCGGCTCTGTGGTTATTTTTGGTGCCATTACGTGGATCATGCTTTTTGTCGGCGGGGTTCGTATCTCATATCTACTGGGATCGCTGGTCTTAATCGGCCCCATCATCTACTATTTAATGGTCAGTGCCGATTATCGAATAGAGCGCATCATGTCCTTTATGAATCCGTGGCAATATTCAGCGGATAAAGGCTACCAGGTCGTCCATTCCCTATTGGCCTTCGGTACAGGGGGAATATGGGGCACCGGCATCGGCAAAGGCTATCAGAAACTGTTTTATCTCCCTGAACCTCACACCGATTTTATATTTTCGGTCATTGGAGAGGAACTCGGTCTTGTAGGGGTTTTGATTATTATGGGACTTTATACCGTGATTTTGTGGAGGGGGATATCCATTGCCAGAAACAGCAGAGATGCTTTCGGATCATTTGTGGCCATCGGCCTCACAACGGCAATAGGTTTGCAGATTTGTGTCAACATGGGGGTAGCTTTAGGACTTCTTCCGACCAAAGGCCTTACGCTGCCATTTTTAAGTTATGGCGGCACATCCCTTTTGATGAACATGGTGTCCATCGGGGTGCTGATGAACATCAGTGCAATGAAAAAGGTTCGCAATCGAGTGACCAGTGACGAGTGACCAGTGACAGATAGTAAACGGCAATTATGGATCAAGACGACAAAAAAAAGAGGGCCAAAAAAAATGTTCGCCCGTTGCGAGATGCTGCAAAAGCCCTTCGGGTCGTCATTGCAGGAGGTGGGACCGGCGGCCATCTTTTTCCGGGAATTGCCATTGCTCAGGAGTTTCTGGCAAAAAATGCTGAAAACAGCGTCTTGTTTGTGGGCACAGGGAAGCCGTTTGAAATTTCGATTTTGTCGGAAACCGGTTTTGTCCATAAGCGCATTACAGCCGAGGGTTTTAAGGGGCGAGGGGTTTGGAATCAGCTTGTCTCGATCTCAAAAGTACCCAAAGGGATCATTGAATCGATTTTGATCCTTAAAGGCTTTAAACCGCATATAGTGATTGGTGTTGGCGGATACTCCTCAGGGCCTTTGGTTATGGGCGCCTGGCTTTTGGGGATTAAAATTGTTTTGCATGAGCAGAATATTCTGCCGGGGATCACCAATCGAATTCTTTCGCGCTTTGCAGACCGGATATATGTTTCGTTTGCAGAAACGATAATGGGCGTGACACCCAAAAAAATCCGGTTTACCGGAAATCCGGTGAGAAAAGAAATTGTTCAATGCGCAGAAACGTTAAAAAATACAGATATCAAGGCGTCGAAAAAAGAGAAAAAATTCACGATCCTGATACTGGGCGGAAGCCAGGGGGCTCACAGTGTAAATATGGCGCTTTTGGAAGCCCTTGAATATCTTGAAAATAGAGAAAATATATTCTTTGTGCATCAAACCGGCGCACAGGATGAAACACAGGTAAAGCGAAGGTATGACGAACACGGCATTGAAAACGATACACGGGCATTTTTCAAGGACATGGCCCGTCAGTATCAAAGCGCCGATTTCATTATATGCCGTGCAGGGGCAACCACTGTGGCGGAAATCAAAGCCATTGGGAAGGGGGTTGTTTTTATTCCGTTTCCTTTTGCGGCAGATAACCATCAGGTATTGAACGCCCGATCTCTGGAAAAGGCAGGGGCTGCCGAGATGATTCTTGAAAAAGATCTCAGCGGCAAAATCCTTGCAGAACGAATCAATTATTATGTTCAACGGCCCGAAGCCCTGCAACAAATGTCGTCACGGTCCAGGGATCTTGGACGTGTCGACGCGGCAGCGATGATTGTCGATGATTGTTATGAGTTGATTTCTTAATTATGAATTTTGTGGCAAAACTTTATTTTTTTCGCCACAAAGGCACCAAGACACTAAGAAAGAATCATAAAATAAAATCCTTCGTGTCTTTGTGCCTTGGTGGCAAATATTTCTTAGTTCAGGATTATCCTGATTAGGTTAGTTAAACCAATAAAACAAATTGAAATAAACAAATGTTTCTCAAAAAATACCATATTCACTTTGTGGGAATCGGCGGTATCGGAATGAGCGGAATTGCCGAACTTTTGCTCAACCTCGGCTATAAAGTGTCCGGATCTGACATCAGTTCTTCAGGCATTACCCGGCGCCTGGAAAGCCTTGGCGGTATCATATTTAAAGGTCATTCCGAAGCACAGATTCTCGGTGCTGATGTTGTTGTCATATCATCAGCCGTCGGCCCTGAAAATCCTGAAGTTGTTGCAGCAGGCAGAGCGTCAATCCCGGTCATACCCAGAGCGGAGATGCTGGCGGAACTAATGCGTTTAAAATACAGTGTGGCCATTGCCGGTGCACACGGGAAAACATCCACCACGTCGATTGTCGCCGCTGTGCTGGGTAAAGGAGGGCTTGATCCTACTGTCGTTATCGGTGGGAAACTCAAGAGCATCGATTCCAATGCGCTGCTTGGAGAAGGGGATTTCATCGTGGCCGAAGCAGATGAAAGTGACGGTTCTTTTCTGAAAATGTCCCCGACCATCGCTGTGGTAACCAATATCGATCGAGAGCATCTCGATTTTTATCGGGATCTGGACCACATCAAGGACGTCTTTTTGAGCTTTATTGAAAAAATACCGTTCTATGGCCTGGCGGTTCTTTGTTTGGACAATGAGCCCATCCAGTCGCTTATTCCGAAAATTCATAAACGCTTTACAACCTATGGAATGAGTACACAGGCAGATTTTAAGGCAAAAGATGTGGTTTTTGAAGGGTTAAAAAGCAGGTTTACAGTGGATCATCTCGGAACATCTTTGGGAGAAATCACCTTAAATCTTCCGGGCATCCATAATGTGTCCAACGCTCTGGCAAGCATTGCCGTAGGCGTCGAACTCGACATACCCTTTGACGTGATAAAATCTGCGCTTCAAATTGTGGAGGGCGTTCAACGGCGACTGGAAATTAAAGGAGAAGAAAAGGGGATTACTGTTGTTGATGATTACGGTCATCATCCCACGGAGATTAAGGCCACGCTTTCTGCCGCAAGGGTAAGCTGGCCGGACAGGCGGATTGTGGTGGTGTTCCAGCCACACCGTTATACCAGAACCCAGGCGCTGTTTGAAGACTTTACCCGTGCGTTCTACGAGTCGGACCTTCTTGTCGTTCTTCCCATTTATGCCGCCGGAGAAGAAAAGATAGATGGTGTCGAAGGGTTTGCCTTGTTTGAAGAAATTCAGCGTCATGGGCATAAGGATGTCGTCTATGTGGAAAGTCTTGAAACAGCGGTTTCGCATCTGAAAACAATTTTAGCGTCGAATGATATCCTCCTTACACTGGGTGCAGGAGATGTTTGGAAAGTTGGCGAAATGCTGCTGAAAGAGTTGTGAAAGGACATGACGGTTGTGGCGCTTGACTCGGACTCAATCAAATGGCTCGAAAGCCGTTTTAAACATAATGTCAAATTTGGTGAACCGATGTCCAGGCACACATCGTTGCGCGTCGGCGGACCGGCCGAGGCTTTTGCAACACCTGAAAATGTTGAAGATCTAGAAGCGCTGGTCAAATGGTCTTGGGATAGAGGACTTTCTTATCTGATCATCGGCAAGGGCACCAATCTTCTGGTCAAGGACAACGGCGTCCATGGCATTGTCATTGTGTTGACAAAGTGCCTGAAGAAAATTGATCAGACTGATACGAATACCGACGGGGTGATTGTTACGGCTATGGCAGGTGCAAATCTGAAAACCCTTTGTTCCTATGCTCTGAAACGGGGTCTTGAAGGCATGAACTTTGCCCTGGGTATTCCCGGAACGGTTGGCGGAGGCATTATGATGAATGCCGGAACATCTCATGGTTCCATGGAAAATGTGCTTAAATCCATAAATGTTCTTTTGCCCACAGGCGATACACGCAGAATTAAAAAAGAAGCGCTCGATTTTGATTATCGGAAGCTTTCATGGAGCCCGGAGTTGACGGATGGTCATCGCGACCAAACGGTTATTTTGGACGGCCGATTCTGTCTTTGTCCTTCGGATCCCGAAGCGCTCAAAAAAACGGCTCGAGAAATTATAAGAACACGTAAGAAAAGGCAGCCCATTGGTTTGCCGAGTGCAGGATGCTTCTTTAAAAATCCGGCATCAGGAGAAACCGCCGGAAAACTTATTGAGATGGCCGGCCTGAAGGGAAAATCCGTTGGCGGTGCAAAAATTTCATCGAAACATGCCAACTTTTTTATCAACCGGCATAAAGCATCAGCCGCCGACTTTCTGGCGCTGATAAATCTTGCTGAGAAAGTTGTATTAGAAAAGTTCAATGTTCATCTGGAAAGAGAGGTTAAGGTTGTCGGGGCGTAAACGCATACGTAAAAACTATTACAAAAACAGCGGCGCCGGAAAGCGCAATAAGATGTCAAAGCGCTTTGTCTCCGGTTTAAAACTAACGGTCGTTGGAACAGCATTGGTGTTTGTCAGCCTGCTTTTTGTTTTTAGTTACGACTTCTTAACCCAGTGCGATTATTTCAAGGCAAAAGGATTGATGGTTATCGGTACGCATCGACTTACACAAAAACAGGTTTTGCAACAGGCGAATATCACGAACGGCGTCAATATATTTTCAGTTAATCTTTCTAATGTTCGAAAGCGACTGCTTGCGCATTCATGGATTGAGGATGCAGAAGTCAGAAGAGAACTTCCTTCGGGAATTGATATCAGAATAAAGGAACAAAAGCCCCTTGCCGTTCTTGACCTTGGCCGAAAATTTATCATCAATACCCATGGTGAAATATTCAAAGAAATGGATAAGGCAGACCACTTTAATTTGCCCATGATCAGCGGGCTTGAATTTTCAGACATTAATGTGAAGGGCGAATTAAGAAGCATTCCATTTGATGCTGTTATGAAAATATTAGGGCTTGGGCAAAAACCTGAAAGTGTTCTCCCTTACAGCCTAATAAAGATAATCCACGTGGATCGCGAAATGGGCCTTACCATTTATGCCTTTGATCACATCAGAGAAATAAAAATCGGATACAATAATTATCCGGATAAGTATGCCATGCTAAAAGATGTTCTGTTTTATCTGAAAAAGAATGGTGGGTTTCCACGCCTCGATTCAATTGATCTTAATAATTTGAATCGCATTGTTGTAAATCCTGCGAAAATAGAATCCGCTGCCAAGGGTAATAAGGAGGTTTAAAATGCAGGGACAGGAAAATATTATTGTCGGGCTGGATATCGGAACGACGAAAATATGTGCCGTGGTCGGTGAAATAACAGGAGATAAAATAAATATTATCGGTATTGGAACACATCCCTCCATCGGACTTCGAAAGGGTGTTGTCGTAAATATTGAGTCCACCGTAGAATCGATTCAGAAGGCGATTGAAGAGGCGGAACTTATGGCAGGCTGTGAAATTTCATCCGTATATGCCGGGATCGCAGGTGGTCATATCACCGGTTTTAACAGTCGCGGAATCGTAGCAATCAAGGGGCCGGAAGTGACCCAGCAAGATGTAGACCGAGTCATAGATGCTGCACGTGCCGTTGCAATTCCCATGGACCGTGAGGTTATTCATGTGATTCCACAGGAATTCATGATCGACGAACAGGGTGGAATTCAGAATCCTGTGGGTATGTCCGGTGTACGCCTGGAAGCCAAGATTCATATTGTGACCGGTGCGGTAACATCTGCACACAACATTGTGAAAAGTGCCAATCGGTCAGGCCTCGATGTCTGTGATATCGTTCTGGAACCGCTTGCTTCAGGAGAAGCGGTATTGACCAGTGAGGAAAAAGATCTGGGTACGGCCCTTATGGACCTCGGCGGCGGCACGAGCGATCTCGCCATTTTTTCAGGGAAAAACATCAAACACACATTTGTTTTGTCACTTGGCGGTAACAACCTGACAAACGATATCAGTATCGGTTTGCGTGCATCCATGGCCGACGCCGAAAAGATCAAGAAAAAATATGGTACCTGCATCCCCAGGAACGTCAGTGCCGACGAGACCATTGATGTCCCCGGAATGGGCGGGCGTAACCCCAGAAAACTTCAGCGGCAGATCCTCGGTGAAATACTTGAACCACGTATGGAAGAGATCTTTTCGCTGATAAAAAGAGAAATCTCCAGGGCTGGAATGGAGAAAATTATTACTTCCGGTGTTGTTCTAACCGGTGGGACATCCCTTTTAGAGGGCGTAACGGATATTGCGGAGTCGGTTTTTGATCTGCCAACTCGACTGGGCACGCCCAGGGGAATTAGCGGTCTCACGGATGTCGTCAATAATCCCATGTATGCCACGGGTGTCGGACTCGTATTATACGGCGCCAGAAATCAACCAAAAAAGAAATTCAGGATTCGTGACACAAATATTTTCAACCGTGTCATGACCCGGATGAAAAGATGGTTTAAGGAGGTGATATGAAATGAGTTGATATGGAATCAGCAGGTATGCATCGAAGCGGACAAGGGGACCGCTCGAAATTGAAAAATAAAGGCAAATTATTTTACAGGAGGTGGGGGAAATGACGTTTACTTTGGTAGAAAATGAAAATTTTGCAAAGATCATGGTTATTGGTGTTGGCGGCGCCGGTGGAAACGCGATCAACAACATGATCGAATCCAAGCTTCAGGGCGTGAGGTTTATCGCCGCCAATACAGATGCCCAGGCCCTTGAGGTTTCCAAGGCAACTGTCAAGATCCAGATCGGGGAACAGCTCACACAGGGACTCGGGGCCGGCGCCAATCCTCAAATCGGACGGGAAGCGGCGCTGGAAAATATCGAAACCCTCAAAAACACACTTGATGGCAGTCATATGGTGTTCATTACTGCAGGGTTCGGAGGCGGCACCGGAACAGGGGCTGCTCCGGTCATTGCTGAACTCTGCAAAGAAATTGATGTCTTGACGGTGGCGGTGGTCACAAAACCGTTTTCATTTGAAGGCCGAAAAAGGGCCAAACAGGCTGAAGAAGGAATTGAATTTCTCAAGAAAGTGGCAGATACGGTGATCACCATCCCCAACGACAGGCTAAGGGGCCTTGCATCCAAAAATGCCAGAATGATCGATATGTTCAAGAAAGCGGATGAGGTGCTGCTCCATTCCGTCAAAGGGATTACGGATCTTATTATGATGCCGGGGCTGATCAATCTTGATTTTGCCGATGTTAAAACGATTATGTCCAAAGCAGGCCTGGCCATCATGGGCATCGGCATCGCAAGTGGAGAAAATCGTGCCGTAGAGGCTGCCCAGCGGGCCATATCCCATCCATTGTTGGAAGATATCTCCATTTCCGGCGCTAGGGGTGTTTTAATGAACATCACCAGTAACAGCGATTTGACAATGGAAGAGATGACCGAAGCTTCCGATCGGATATACAATGAAGTCGGGGAGGATGCCGACATTATATGGGGAACCGCAGTAGATGACAGCATTGGCAATGAAATGCGCGTCACTGTCATTGCCACCGGAATCGATTCGGGTCCTGACACCAGCATAAAAAATGAACTCAGAGGCAAG
>CAXMTB010000005.1:19631-49491 GCA_964195835.1 uncultured Nitrospinaceae bacterium
CGACAATGCCGACCTTGCGAACCTAGATGTCCCGACATTTTTACGGAGAAAGGCGGATTAGTTGCTCGTGTGTAATATTTTTGCTTTTTGTAACAAAAAATTCTAAAAATATGATTCCCTTATTGCAAATAATTGAATATTTTCGATTGAAGATTGAATATTTAAATAAGTCTTTTAAAAAATCAGATTGTTGGAGCGAAGCGACCGCTTTAAATGGTCAATTATCAGTCTTCAATTGCCAATCCTGTTTGGTTTTTTCTGAATCCCAAACAATACAAGCAGGAGGCTGGCTTGTTCAGGTTAGTTATTACGAATGATCAACAATGGCATGGACAACCCATAAATTCCGTAAGAACATTACGGATTCCGAAACCGGCGTTATCCGTAAAAAATGGAACGGACGCATCAAGGTCGCGCTGGTTTATCCAAACACGTATCACGTTGGAATGTCCAATCTCGGTTTTCAGGCAGTATATGAACTCATCAATACATTTGAGAATGTCGTATGTGAAAGGTCATTTCTTCCGGACGATGGCGGTTCGGGTACAACAGATCGCATCATCACCCTGGAGTCCGGGAATCCCCTTTCAGCATTTGACCTTATCGCTTTTTCAGTTTCATATGAGAACGACTACCCCAACCTCCTTACAATTCTTGAAAAAGCAAAACTCCCCCTGGGATTCAAAGACAGAGGAATCCCCCACCCTCTCGTTATTGCAGGGGGAGTTGCTTTTTTTTTAAACCCGGAACCATTGGCGCCGTTTATCGACTGTTTTCTCATCGGTGAAGCTGAAGCCATTTTGCCTCGATTTTTCGACACGGTTTCACATGACCTATTGACCCAAGACAGAATATCGTGTTTAAATACACTTGCCCGTGAGGTTCCCGGCGTTTATGTTCCGTCATTATACAAGGCTGCATACAATTCAGATGGAACCCTTGGTGCATTTGAACCAATAGCCGATGTACCGGACAAAGTTGAGCGACAGTATGTGAAAGATCTTTCCCGGATTCCCACCTGTAGTCCGATTATCACACCCGATACCATCTTTGACAGTACGTTTCTCATAGAAGTCAGCAGAGGCTGTCCGCATGGTTGCAGGTTCTGCGGTACAGGATTTGTTTACAGACCACCAAGATTCAGGCCCTTTTCTCTTTTAAAAGAATGTATGGAGCAGGGGGCTTCAAAGACGGATAAAATAGGACTTGTCGGCGCTGCCGTATCGGACCTTCCGGATCTCAATAAAATCTGCGGGCGGGAATTTGAAAAGGACGTCCGAATATCTTTCAGTTCCCTCAGGGCGGACGCCTTGACGCCCGAACTCCTATCAACCCTCAAAAAAAGTAAAACAAAAACCGCTACCATTGCGCCGGATGCCGGATCAGAACGTATGCGCAACGTCATCAACAAAGGCATCAGTGAAACCGACATCCTGAATTCTGCCGAACAGATTGTCGCTGCCGGCATCCCCAACATAAAGCTCTATTTCATGGTCGGTCTTCCAACGGAAACCATGGACGATGTTGAAGCCATTGTGACACTCTGCAAGAAAATCAAGCATCGATTCCTCAAATCGAGCCGGGCCAAAAAACGCATGGGGGAAATCACCATCAGTCTAAACAGCTTTGTTCCTAAACCGTTTACCCCTTTTCAATGGGTTAAGATGGATGATGTTCATCTGCTTAAAGAGAAGATAAAGAAAGTCAAAAACGGGCTGAAAAGGGTGGCAAATGTTCGTGTCCATGCGGATATTCCGAGATGGGCATATATTCAGGCATTGTTGTCACGGGGAGACCGCAAGGTTGCACAAATATTGTCCCTGGTGAACACGAACCAGGGAAACTGGCCAAAAACCTTCAAATCCTCTCCCATAAACCCTGCTTTTTATGTTCTCAGGGAGCGTTCTTTGAACGAACTGCTTCCTTGGGATTTTATCGATCACGGCATCAGAAAATCTTTTCTCAAAACAGAGTACAAAAGGGCCCTTCAGGGTAAAAGCTCGCCGCCTTGCCCCATGGAATCTTGCAATATTTGCGGCGTGTGCAAAGAATAGGTGAAAAACGAGTAATAGTTGAGGTTGGATCTATACTTGTTACAGCAGACAGCAAAAAGTTTGTGGTTAAGGATTTCAGAGCTAAATCGAATAAATTTAGCAGTACTTTCCATAACGAAATTAGGTGCCCAATACCTTCCGAATGGTTTCGGCAATCTCACGTTTTAAAATCGGCTTTGAAACAAAGGCCCGAATGCCCATGGCCATCGCTTTTTGCTCATCTATTCTTGCACTGAATCCTGTACAGAGGATTATTATATAGACCAGATCTGACAAAAACTTTTTAGAGTGCAAGTAAATTGTCTCAGTGTTGGGCCAACTCAGATAGATTTTCAGGGGAGGCTGATATTGATACGTCTAATTTCTGTACTTGTAACAAATAAAGCAATCTATATCAAGCATTTCAATCATGGCAATGTTCATTATTAGGAAGCGATCTATATATGAAAAAGGGAATATGCATCCATACATGTATCTTGAAATGGCTTCTAAGCAAGTATGTGCACTCAATACTTCAACCCTAAATGGTCGTAAATAAGATTGATTTTTCAGTTCTTCTTTTTTTCCTGCCATGGATATGTAACCCGGGAATGGAATGTGGCCTCTATGGAGTGGGTCAGTGTCTCAACAATCTTTGCTATATCGCTCGTAGAGACATTGCATTCGTCGAGTTGACCATCAGCAATTCGTTTTACAATATTGAGGAGAATCATTTTTTCGATTTGTTCCTGTGACGGCGTCTCCATGGATCTAAAAGTGGCCTCAACCGAATCCACTATCATCAATATTGCGGCTTCAAGGCTTTGAGGCTTTGGGCCTGGATATCGGAAATCCGTTTTGCGAGGCTTGGACTTGTTGTTTGCCTTGACGGCCTTGTTGTAAAAAAATTCAACAAACAGCGTCCCATGATGCTGCTTGATAATGTCCAAAATAACTTCGGGGAGTCCATTTTTCCTTCCAATCTTGTCACCATTTTTTACATGATCGATAATGATCCGGGCACTTTCTAACGGGTCCAATTTATCATGAGGATTTTCGCCGCTTGATTGGTTTTCAGAAAAAAACGTGGGATCTGCCATTTTTCCTATATCATGGTAGTAAGCAGCTGTTCTCAAAAGGAGGGTATTTGCCCCAACGGCCTCTCCTGCCGCTTGAGCAAGGGATGCCATTGTCATGCTATGTTGATAAGTTGCCGGGATTTTAGAGAAGAGGTCTTTTAGAAGGGGATGTTGGAGGTCTGAGTACTTTGTGAGTTTAAAGTTGGAGGTAGCATAACGGCCCGCTTCCAATATCGGCAATAGACATAATGCAATGGGTCCTGATAGAATGCCGCCCGTAAATGCCCAGCCCAGACTATCGGATAAACGCTTGTCAAAAACCATAGCCTTTAAAGGTATCCAAATTTCGTTTGATTTCCCCAGCAAAGGGGTGATGTTTTGCCACTTTATAGAAAACGCTAAAAGCACACCCACATTGATAATTCCAACGACAATTGAAGGGAGCAAAATATGGCTGCGTTTTTTTATCTTGGAGGAGAACAGGATAGCAGCCAAACCAGCGAAAGTGAAAAAAAGGAATATCTGAAAGGATCGGGCTGAAAATAGCGTTAGCAATATCGCTCCTATTACCGTAGACCAGGTGGCGGCAACTCTTCCATGATTTAAAAGAATGATGGTAAGTGGGAGCATGGCGAAAGGAACAAAATACAAGGGAAAGGGGGTGAACAAGAGGCAAGACTTGAAAAGGAAAACACTTATGATCAATAGAGAGAGGATCGGACGGAAATGAATTGTTTTCCGCTGTCCGGAACCCAAAATTTTCAAAATAAACAGGTCATTGAATACTATTATCAGCAGTGTTACAATAAATATAAAGGGAATTATGTTATAAAGATTTTTGTTGGCAAACTCCAAATGAGATACAATCAGCAATAAATCCTCTTCATCGAGCACCTTGCGAAACGGTACGAGGACATCCCCTGGTTGGTAATGAATGACTTTGGAGGGATAACGCCTGACGATCTCTTCAATCCTTCTGTTGTTCTCATCGTTATCATATTTCAGGGTTGGCAGGAGGGCGGACTGTAATATTTCTATAACAGGATCCAAGACGCTTTTATCTACTTGCCAAAACAGTTTGGTGGCTTTGTCCTGCAGCACGAGATGGGCCTGTTTTAGGGTAAGAATTTCATCCGTTGGATGGGCCACAATCCCCTTTGGTTCAGGATAAAGCACCTCAACTGTGATTTTATCGCTGTATGGCGTCGAGTCTTCCACTATGATATTTTGCATGATACTTTTTTCAACGGTCAGGATGCCGTTCAAAAGGTTCGTCATATTTTGGTAGCGAAGAAATTTGTCTGCTTCATCTATACCGAGGTTCAATCCGAACGCTTCATGAAGATATTCTACCAGTTCATTTCCTGTAAAAGGTTTTTGTTCTTGAAGGAATGAGATCTCTTTTATTAGCTCCTCCATTCTTTTTCCTACTTTTTGGGCATTACTTGGAAGATAGGTATACAAAGGGATATACCGGGAAAGAGCTATATCGCGTCTGCCGCCAAGAGCCTTGTCTTGGTCAAAAGTAAAAAACCCTTGGGACCGGACAGTGAAGGGGGCAGCCTTGCCCAGTTTAGGTGGAACGGTAGTGAAATAAACATACTCGACATAGGATGCAAGTATGGTTGCGATCATAAGTATAATGTTGAGGAGCAGTCTCATGTCGGTTTTGTTCGGCGAGCAAACCTTTCGAAAATTTAAGCGGTATAGCCGATATCGATAAAAGTTACCATATATATATCAAAAACAATCCATTCAGTCAACCCGCCGAATTTGTATGATTATAAAAATTTAAATAGGTTACGTAATTTTTACAATGGGTGCCGGAGGTTGGATTTAACCGACCTTTGGTTCGATCATTCATCTTGATGGAACCATTATTGATTTATTATGGTTTCATTTGTCGTTTTCAGGCGTGCATTCACGTGTCTCCCACCAATCTTTGCCATAATTGATAAACAGCTGTTCGCCGGCAGAGACATCTTTTATTGTATGGAAAACGATCAGGTCCCGCTCCGCATCGTGCCAGTATTCGGTATTGTGTTCATCAGAGTGATTAAAAATACTTCCACATCCCAGCGGAAGCGAGTAGCATTCGGACGATTCTTGTGAATCATCATCATCCGCTGCTACATTATAGACGTAGTCGTCTATAATACCCGAGCAGTCTTCCTTTCTAATACGCAAGTGATAGCATTCTTCCAGTGTTGTATCGGCCGGAAGATGTTCGGTTGCGAAAACGCCATGGCCGAATTCACAGGGCGCCACAACCAGATCGGGGTGTCTAAATAATGGTTGAGATAAGTGTTTGTTCATGTTTCCTTTCCGGTGGTTCATCGTAATTATCACCTAAATTGAGAGCGCTCAGTTTAGGTATCATTTGACTTGCCGATATGCCGGAAATCATTGTCCAATTTTCCCATGCCTTCGACTTTTATCCCATTGATACAGGAGTGGTCAATAAAAATAGAATCTATTTCAGTTGTTGGCCGATGAGCTTTTCACTAACAGATTTGTATCTATATGTTAAATATTATTGGAAATATATAATGCAAATATCATATAAGGGGATTTTGTAATAATAGCCAAGGATCGCGGGATAAGTCTGTGAATGTTGAACGATATATCATCTTCGTCCATTGGCAAATCAATAAAACAATGATAAAAGGGTGTCGTATTTAAGAATCTATACCTACGGGGCAGGCGATAACACGAAGAAATAATCATGAATTCATATCAAAAAGAACAGGCGGAAACGCTGAATATGGTATATCGTCACCTAAAGACGATTTCTGTACAGGAAAGACAGCGACTTTTATCACAAATTTCTGATTATCTGATGTTTCGTGATGCAGTGGACGCATTTCTTGGCGAGCATTTTGAAAACATTTGCACCCAAAAGTGTTATCAAAACAAAATAAGTGCCTGCTGTTCCCGTGAAGGCATCATTACGTTTTTCGCAGATGTGGTGGTGAACGTACTGGTGTCGAATGAAACGGAAATCAAAGCGTTGGCGAGGGTGCTTAAAAAGCCCAATGATGGATTTAAGTGCATTTATCTGGGTGGTCATGGGTGCATGTGGCGAATAAAGCCTATCATCTGTGAGATGTTTCTTTGTGATCCGGCTGAAGAATCGGTATTCAAAGAAAAACCCGTGACGAATAAATTATGGCTGGAATTGAAGCAGCGCGAGAAACATTACCGGTGGCCTGACCGACCGGTTCTTTTTGATGATCTTGAAAAATATTTTATGGCTGCAGGATATTCCTCTCCGCTCATGTATCTTAATAACAGTCCCGGACTTTTGCGCGTGAAAGAACTGGCCAAGAAAAGCAATCAGAAATAACTTTAAAATCGCCATTTTAGACCCATGGCAAGAGCGTTTGAACCGCCGCCATCAGAAATTAAGCCAAAGGCATCGGAGCGGTGATGGATGCGTGTAATCCATGCGATATGAGAATATTTCGGCAGAGCAACGGCCAATTCTAACATCCAATAAACAAGAAAACGGGATGTTCCTTCATTGTTTTCTGTCTCAATTTCAGGCTTCTTTGTGGCATAGGAAGGGCCCAAACCAAAGGCCAGACTGGTGTCGAGGACATCATCCCACCAGAACGCCTCCCACCGAGCCGTGACCAGCGCGTTCAGTTCCCAGTGGGTCTGAATATCAAAATGTTTTACGACCTGGCCTTCAACCTCGAAATTCGCCTTGTCGCGATATGTGCCAATGCAACGTGCCAGTGCTATGGCTGCCAAATAGGAATGTTTGAAATCCAACTCTTCGGTATTGTATAAAAAATCTTCCCAATGATTGGATGTCAGGCGGCCTGCGTATATATTCAGTGCATAAAGGCGCTCCTCCGCCCAAACAAAGGAAGTGGTTGATCCAAGCGCTGTGAATAGCAAAATGGTTATCGCCGGAATCAAGCCGGGATACCATCTTCTGGGATCGAATGCAGGTATCATGATTTTTTAAAAACTCAAATATGTTTTATAAAGATAGATGAATCAAATGGCCTGTTCATATCTTAATCGGGTTGTTGTTCAATAGAGATGTATTTACAATAAACGTTTCGATGGTTGCTCAAAGAGACTTTTTTTTGGACGCCAGCCCTTTTATGAATTAAGTGTAACCTTATCAATATTTAAAATAGGGTGTCAAATTTAACGGGCTGTTGCCCAAATTATTTTTCGCCGGCTCTGAAACATTTTTTGATAAATCTAAAGCTCGTTCCAGGCGATTCTAAACTCACCCTTCTGGTTCAAACAGTTGGAATCGTTTTTCTTTCGCTTCGACAAGATTTATGAACAAAAAACGTTTCAATGAGCGCTCAAAAAGATTTTTGTTTCAACTTAAATGCCGTATTTTCTTTTGTGGAACTTTTTTTTAAAAAAGTGTTGCAATTTATAAAAATAATGTTTAATAAGATAAACAGATGGGTTTCAACACAAAAAAAACAGAGGATGAATATGGCCGCTCATAAATTTGAATCCTTTTTACAACGGGTTTTTGAAGCCACCGGGATCGCTTCACAAACTGAATTGGCGTCTGCTTTGAATATCAACCGATCAGCGATCACGCAAGCCCGGAAAAAGGATTCCATACCGGACAAATGGATATTGAAGTTGTATCGAACTTTCGGTCTAAGCCCTGACTGGATTGAAACCGGCTCAGGCCCGACCTTTCTGAAGCAATCTGATCCAAACGACTCTCTTTTCAAAAATGTTCCAAAGGTTAAAGCCCGGTTGAGTGCGGGAGGCGGTTCTTTTGAGGTCGGATCTGAAATAAAAGGATATTACGGCTTCCGAAAGGACTGGCTGACAACCAAGGGAAACGTAAATAAGATGGTCTTAATGGATATTTTTGGCAATAGTATGGAACCTGAAATAAAGGATGGAGATACTGCACTTATCGATGAATCTCAAAAGGACATTTTAGCGGGTGCTATATATGCTGTTGGTATTGATGATACAATAATGGTCAAAAGGCTGGAAAAACATCCCAACAAACTGGTTTTACACAGTGATAACAAAGAATATTCTCCGATTTATCTTCAAGGCAGTGAAATAAACAGCATCCGTATTATTGGAAAAGTCATCTGGACTTGCAGGGAATTCAGGTAATTTTTTTTGCTGTTAAGGTTGATATAAATAAACACAAGATTATATATATAAACTCATGGGGCGAGAAATACAACAAGAGATGTTTTGCAAAGGTCTCAACAAGGATTTTATTCGTATCTACACTTTGTTCGAGCCCAACTTCTATTTTATTGAATCCTATTAGGTGAAAATAATCTGTCAAACACAAGGTGTTGAACAAATCTAACGGTCATGGATTTTTAGGAGATGAACAATGACGATACAAAACTATTATTCAGATTATTGTGAAAGCTATGAATATCATGGAAACACTGCGGTTGAAATGACCCTTATAAAGAACGGAGTTTTTATCAAACGAGATTGGATATTTTTTGATTCTGTTAGGGAAGCTCAAGATTTTTTTTATGAAAACAATGAGTCTGATTTTCTATAGTGATTCTCAAAATTAAGCCGTTGGTCAATCCTTCAAAGTCGGATAAATTGAAACATATTTAAGAGAATATCTCTGACAAGTTTGACACTAACATTTAAAAACCTATGTATTTGAACTCGGATAAATGCTTCAGGAAACATCCGGGTTGGTGATTACGGAGGATACCATGTTCGATAGAATTATTGATGGTTTGTTGGATTTTGTTTTTATGGTTATGATTTTAATGCTGTCGATCTTTGGAACGTTGGTTGTGGGTATGTAATTACGTGTCGGAATTTCTACAACAAAATGGAATAATTGGACATTTATTGAGGCTTGAACGCTTGCTTCGAATGTGGAATAAGGAATAATGGAATAATGGAATAGTGGAATAGTGGAATACTGGAAGGTTGTTTTTAAAGAAAATATTATCCATTTTTAATCGAAAGAATTCCTCGATGCTCTGCATCGGGGTTAATAAGGTAAAAATTCATTTTGATACCTCGCAGCTCTGCTGCGGGGTAGTTCATTTTTATCATCAACACAAATTTTACCATTAACCCAAATTACATTATCCCAGAACCCATTACTCCATTATTCCAATATTCCAGCATTCCAATTGGGGCGAAGCCCCTAACTTGTTGCAATGTTCTCTGGTAGGCTTGATCGTATTTTCAACAGGAACAAGATCCATATTCAATGCCAATTAATTGTTATTGGTCAACCGGATTTCCACTTTATCTTTCAGATAATTTTTTACAGCCGATATGGGCACTTCTTTTCTGTGAAAGATTCCGGCCGCCAATGCGGATTCTGCTTTTGTTTTTGTAAACACATCATAAAAATGCTCTACACATCCAGCACCGCTGGATGCAATGACCGGGATGGTTACGGCGTTTTTGACTGCATTGACAAGCTCGATATCATAACCCAAATTCGTACCGTCTTTATCGATACAGTTTAACAGTATTTCTCCGGCTCCCAACTTTTCACACACCTGTGCAAGGGTTACGGCATCCAGATCTCTGCCTTCTCTACCTCCTTTGATGGTGCACTGATACCAGCAATACCCTTCTCCATTGGGCCCCTTGATATCTGTTTCAATCACATGATGGCCGACGTTATCCGGTGACGATAGATAGATTCTTCGGGGGTCAATGGATACAACAACGGCTTGGGCACCATAGACTTCGGATATTTGTTCGATGGAACTTTTGCCGGTCATTTTGCCTGTTTTTACATAATCTTCAGCAATTAAGACCGCATCACTTCCAATGGAAATTTTATCTGCACCCGACCGAAAATAGGCTGAAGCAACCTCCAGAGCGGTATATGTCCTTCCCTTTTGATCGGTATAATCCTGAATACCACCACCGATGGTTAATGGAACAAAGACGTGTTCGGACGTCCGTTTTAATACCGATAACATGGGGATGTCTTCCAAAGGAAAATCCCTGAACCCTGTAATGTTCAGAAAAGCAATCTCGTCGGTCCCTTCTTTGTAATACCTTTCGGCAAGTTCAACCGGCTTGCCGAGGTTTCTGACATCGCCGTTTTCTCTGACATCGTATTGATCACCCTTTGTCACCACCAGATCCCCCTGGTCGTTGGATCGGACATCCAGACAGGCGATGATCCTTTTGGCCAACCGGGTTTCATGGGAAGCATAACTCACTGCTATTTGTTCACGGGGAGATTGGATAAAATTTTTTAGCAGTTTTATCCCTACATTTCCACTCTTTTCCGGATGGAACTGTGTTGCCGTGATGTTTTCTTTTTGAATACTGCTTACAAACTCTAACCCATAGTTGGTTGTGGTCAAAACAACGGGGTCGTCTTCGGGTTCAACGTAGAATGAATGCACAAAATAAAACTTTTCATCACCCCGCAGCCCGTTAAAGGTCTGACTCGGTTTTTTTATGTTGATGCCATTCCATCCAATATGTGGAACCGAAAGATCGATGTCGAATTTTTTAACCTGTCCTGAAAAAAAGCCCAAACCAATTGTATCCGGGGCTTCTTCACTTTTTTCAAACAGAGCATGCAATCCCAAACATATGCCAAAGAACGGCCTGCCGGAGCGCAGGTAATCTTTTAACGGATCCACATATTGTTTTTGATACAGGATCCTCATCATACTGCCGAAATTACCGACACCGGGAAAAACCAATTTTTCAGCAGACAAAATATCATCCACATCAGAGACAACTTTAACGTTTTCTCCAATACTTTCAATGGCATTGATGACGCTTCGAACATTGCCGGCGCCGTAATCTAATAGCGTGATCATGGGTGGTTCCTATTTTATTTTTGAATCGGCCAGGAAATCTATCCTGCTTCAGCTTAAAATAAGTGTGCCCAATGATCAAGCATCATTTTAACCTCAATTGAGCGTAAACAAAACCGACAATGATCATAATATATTTATTTCAATGAGTATTCTGATGATTCGACTAAGTTTTAATATCTCTACCATCAGTGAGATATAAATTATGTTATTTTATCTTTACATCAACCCCCCTAAATAGGTGACATGATATTTGATTTTGACGCTGATTTTAATGATAAAACCGACCCTGTTTTTTCCCTTGATGGTAGGTTTTACCTGTTATGGATTGATATTTATTATCGTATTGACCATTAGATTTTCACGCTTATATTTAATAAGAATAAGAAAATAAGCATAAAAGCCCTTGCGCTTAGTAAAACATATGGGCTGAAAAGGAGATAGATATGGATTTAAAGGAATACTTTGAAAATACAAGGGGCATTGGCGTGATGGCCACTGCCGACACAGACGGCCAGGTCGATGCAGCGATTTACGCAAGACCTCACATCATGGAAGATGGATTACTGGCATTTATCATGCGGGATCGAACCACTCACGCCAACACCCTGGCCAATCCCCGTGCAACATATCTCTTTAAAGAAGAAGGTCCGGGATACAAGGGAAAACGTCTGTATTTGACAAAAGTCAGAGAGGAAGAAGACGCTGAACTCATTAAGCACCTTAGTCGAAGAAATTATCAGTCAGATGAAAACAGCAAAGAAGCAACGTTTCTGGTCTATTTTAAAGTCGACAAAGAGCGCCCTTTGATCGGTGATTGAAGCGTTGGACAAAATGGATCATATGCAGCGATTCAAAAACGGTATTGAGATACAGTCGAATAAAAACCTGTATGTTCGAATTTCGTTATATGTACAATTGTTTTTTTAAAGCAGCATAAATTCTTTCATAGGTGGGAACAGATAAACCGTGCTTCCCGGCTTCACGGACAATGTAACCGGTGAAAGTTTCCAGCTCCGTTTTGTTTCCTTTTTCGAAATCCATCTGCATTGAAGTTTTGATTTCAGGAGGAAAGGTACTGACTTTCGCGATGATTTCTTTTCTGATATTTTTCGGAAGTTCAATCCGCTTTGCTTCGGATACAAGAAATACTTCTGTAAGAAGATCATCCAACAGCTCTTTTCCTTTTTCACTATAGATAACACCACGCATTGTCTTATCCAGAAAAGTGGTTGCAGTGGCAAATGCAGAGATGAGAACGTACTTTTCCCATACAATATTTTCAATATCTTTTCTGTATTGGGCATCTATATTTGCGTCTTTTAAAATATTTTCTATATGGTTTGCTTCTATTTTATCATTGGATTCATTTCCAAAGAACAGTTTGTTCATCGAACCTGCCTGTTGAACCACACCGGGGCGGACGATATGCGCGCCGATGTATACACATCCGTTAAATATTTTTCCTTTATTCAGGACAGCACTCAGCCGGTCGGCATTGTCCACGCCGTTGAGCAAAGAGATAACGACGGTGTTCTCATCGATGGAAGGTGAAAGCAGTTTGGCGCTTTCTTCGAGACCATAGGCTTTCACACAAAAAATGACACAATCAAATATTCCGCCGCCGGATGGGGTGTCAATGGCCAAATCGGGTCTGACGGTAAATGTCCCTTTTTCTGTGATAAGGTTCAATCCATTTTTCTTTATTTGTTTGAGATGATCTCCCCGGGCGATGAATACGATCTCGACATCCTCATCGCCTGAATACCGTTTTGCCAAAAGTCCGCCATAGTATCCACCCACACCGCCGATTCCAACGATAGCTATTTTCATTTGTTTTTTTTCCTAATATGTATTTAACGGCTGCGTTCTTCTTCAAAGAGCTTCAGGTTCGTCTTGAGCATAGTCCCCTTTGTCAGATCGTTCATGTACCGAAAGCATCCGGGTTATCTCAGTTTGATTGTTTCAAGGTATTCCTTAACTTGGCCGATGGTTGAAAGGAACATTTTTGAGCCGGTCATAAATGTGGAGATATCATCTTCATTCCCGCAGGTCCTGGCAAACTCCGGGCCAATGACGGTGGAAGGCTCCGGTGCCTCTGGTTTTTGGGCCATGGCATCCACATACATGTCGAGCCGTTCCTTTAAAATTTGAAAATAATCGATATCTTGACCGATCATAAGTTCGGTTGTTGTTGACAGATGCTGTGAAAATTCATAAATCGCCATCCAGAAAAGCTCTAAAAGCGGGTTCTTATGGGGATTGTTTTCCAGATAATACGATATACTCCACCCTACACTGATAATCTTTAATATCTGAAGTTCGTATTCAACCGTGCTGCGCTTGATGTTTGCCTCTTTTGGGAGCCGTTCCATCAGCCATTTAATATCTTCCCGGTCAATGGCGAAATTGAACAGAACATCTCGGACTTTTTCAATTTCTGATTTTTTTTCTTCTGAATGTTCCATGGATTACCTAACCTGGTTCCGGGTTGTCAAAGGATGTCATCTACTCGATGGAGATGATGATTTTTCTGTTTTTTTTGTGTTCCTCGATCTCGGCAAGGGTTCCCAATGGTTCTTCGGTTTTTGAGATTTCAATGATTTGATCAAGGTCGATACCCAAATCGTCAAGAACCTTTACGGCTTTGCGCGGTACCAATTTTGACGCCACTTTAATAAGCGCAAGGGGAACCGTCATGGTTGTGTCCGGTGCTGTATCATTGTTTTTAAAAATTCTTATTTTCAACTTTAGCATGGATGCGTTCCTTTTTTATTAAATTCAATTCAAAGAAAGTTGCGCCTTCAATGGGATTGAACCGATACGGCGTTATCTGTTTGAACCCCAGGGCGCTGTATAACATATTTGCATGTTTCATTGAAGGGATCGTATCGAGTCTCATATAATCATACCCCATATCCTTGGCGGCTTTGATGACAACCTCAGCCAATAATTTTCCGACCTTTTGTCCTCTGTAATTCGGTATGACATAAAGGCGTTTCATTTCACAGATGCCGTCTCCTAAATCGCGCAGTGCCACACAGCCGATGGGCTGATTTGCATCCAGCGCAATATATAAACAGCCCCGCGGGAAAGCGTATTGTCCGGGAAAATTCTCCATCTCTTTATCAAAGTCCTGAAAGCCCAAATCAAATTCCAGCGATTGGGCATATTCCCGAATTAATTCCTTTGTTTTTTCAACAAATTCTTTTGTATTTGCTTCAACAATTTTTATCATGATTAAATGAAACCTAAGAACTTCACACAGGGTTGTCAATTACATTGAGTACCAGGTTGAATGACGCTATTTCTGAATATCCATGAACGTAATTATGTGAACAAGCTTTCATTGGTTTTTCTTTATGAGTCTTTACAATTTTATTCAAGACCGGCGCTATTCGGCCACAAACATACCGCTGTATTGTATTTCGGCGATTAAGTTTTGACAAGAAAAAGCTGCGGCAATGCGTAAAGCCAGGTTTTTTGCAGAATAATGTTCTGTTTTTCGTTCATGGACATTGTCGGGAATTCGTAAATGCCGATTTTCGGTGATTCAACGGGGCTGTATCGCAGTCATATTTTCACGCTGTTGTGTGAATATGAAAAGGAAGTGGGGGATATAAATTGGCGGATTTGGTTCATGGCTTAAGTGTGTTGGGCAACAATGAACCGGTTGGATTAAGAAGAAAAACAAAACGATATTTTTTATATACCAGTATCTCCCAAGAACAAAGCGATTTGTGTTTTTCCGCCGTTAACCGGCGTATATGCATCAATCATTAAGCCTTCACTTCCCTTAAAAAGAGTCAAGAATGCGGTGGCTTCCGGGGCAATCATACGCGATGGCTCAAATCCCCTTTCAACCCGAATCGACCAACCTATTCGGATCATATGATTTTTATAATATTCCAAGACTTTTTCCCCTGAATCGATGGTTTCGAGCTCGGCATAGCACCCGCCATTTAGCCGCATGATGTTCACAATCTTAGAGTTTGGGTATCGGGAGACCTTGCCATTGAAATTGTATGGCATTTTATCCATGCATCCTGAAATAATGAACACCAACGCCATCAACAGCAGAGATAACACGAAAGTCTTGGATTTCATAAGCCGCCCCTTTATTTTAAATATCGGAATTTTTTCGGTAAAGTTTACGCAAAAATTATGCAAAATAAAGGAAAAACTATAAAAAGATAAGATATCGATGGGTTAGCTTGGATGGAAACATCGCCGAATCAAGAGCTTGCGACAATATTCGGCAATTTTTGTGTCGTCTTTTGGCAGTTTTTACCTGTATAATTTATCGTTTCGCACTCATATTTTTATCCTAAGTTGAGCGATTTTCAAGTTTGCCGCAGATACAAGGAAGATGTTGTCGCTATAGTCGTCTATGCGGAACGGCATCTGACGCAGTAGATGCGGTGAAATTGGAAATCCCGTAGGGTTTCAAAATTTTGAAATTCAAAACGTCAGAATACCTTAAAAATATTGTTAAATCAACCATTTCAATAATTTGAAACGCTCAGCTTAGGTTTATGTAAACCAATTGAATGGTAATACATCTAAAAAAGTGTCACCGTTTAAAACCCTTCCGGCTCGCTTGCTATAGCGGGGTTTTGCAAACTCAACATGTATCTTTGAAAAAAATGGACAATGATTTATCGGTGCACATTATTTCTTGATATTTAAACCTATAAATCGTAGTTAGTGTCCATCTATAAACATATATTGGGCACAAATTAAGTTTCCAAAATATAACACCGACATCGGCCTATGAAGAATCATGTAAATAGGTTTATATTGACCATCATTCTATTGCTGGTCGCATCTTGCGCTCCGTTCAAGCCCCAGGAAAGGCAGTCACCGGAAGGTGAATTGCCGCGCTCTTTTTCGCTCTATACGTCAGAATCCGAACCAGAAGCACGGTGGTGGGAAGAATTTAATGATCCTGATCTCAACGTGCTTATCACTGAAGCGCTCTCCGACAATTTAACTTTGAAAGAGGCCTGGTCCCGACTCGTTCAAACCCGGGCGTTGGCTGTTCAGGCCGGTGCAGCACTTTATCCGGATCTGGCTGGAACCGCCGAGGCTTATTATGCGCGTCAGCGGTCAGACAACGGTTCCCGGAAAACCATATCGAATGAAGACTATTCCCTGGGAGTTATCAGCAGCTACGAACTGGATCTCTGGGGGCGTATTCGGGCCGGCCGAGAATCCGCTCTGCTGGAGGTGACCGCTGCCCGGGAAGACTTAAACACAGCGGCAATGACCCTGGCGGCTGAAGTGGCCAATCGCTGGGTTAACATTATATCCCAGCGGATGCAAAAACGGCTTCTGGAACGTCAGCTTCAAACCAACTTGACATTGCTGGAACTCATTGAACTCAGATTTCGAATGTCTATGGTATCGGCGGTCGATGTTTATCAACAAAAACAAATTGCTGAAGACATCATGGCTGAAATCCCGCTGGTTGAGGCCGAGGAACAGGTGCTGATGCATGAACTGGCTCTTTTGCTGGGAAAACCGCCGGGAACATCATTAAAGATCAGCCGGGAAGACTTGCTGGAACCGGCCGAAATCCCGGCAACCGGACTGCCGGCCGATCTTCTTTCATCACGTCCGGATTTGCGAAGGGCTGGAATGCGTCTGCAGGCTGCGGACTGGCAAGTGGCAGCCGCTCGGGCAAATCGCTTGCCGGCAATTAGCCTGACTGCCGGGGCCCAATATGGGAAAGGTGATATGGATGTACTTTTCAACAACTGGCTGCTCAGCCTGGCGGGCAATTTGACTGCACCAATATTCGATGGGGGCCGACGGGCTGCAGAAGTGGACCGCAGAAAGGCTCTCGTGGATGAAAATTTGTCTGCATACCGGCAAGCGGTTTTAACGGCCATCAAAGAAGTTGAAGATGCGCTGGTCGTTGAGGCCAAACAGCGGGAACACATCAGGGCCCTCGAAAATGTTGTGGTTACTGCCCGTAAGGCATTAGAGGAGGCAGGGATTCGGTATCGTAACGGGCTTACCGATTACCTGCCGGTGCTGACCCAATTGTTGGCGGTTCAGAGACTCGAAAGGAACTTAATTCGACAGCAGGCAAGCCTGCTTAATGCACGCGTCAGTCTCTATCGCTCGCTGGGCGGAACATGGACGGACTCGCTAACCCCTTGAGGTATAAAACCTAAGGCGTAAAAACCCTGAAAGCAGGACAGTCCGGAACCAAAAAATATTTGCCGCGTAGACGCCAAAACGCAAAAAACATTTTTTTATCTTCTTGTCCTGGTGGTTTTGTGGCAAAATAAAAAGCTTTTACCAATAAAAGCGCAAACTTTAGAAATAAAGAACCGATAAAATACAGGAATGAAAATGGGAGATAATAAGCAAAACAATATGTTGCCGGAGAAACAGCCGAACCCTGCCAGAAGTCCACGACCCATCATCAGAATTGTCCTATCGCTTGTTATACTCGGTGTCGGTATAGGCGCAGCATCTTACCTAAAAAACAGTGCACCCCGAACCAAAAAGCGGCCGCCGGTTAAGCTGAGTCCGATTGTTCTGATTCAAACGGTAAAACCTTCCAGCTATCAGATTATCGTAACAGCCATGGGAACCGTTATTCCTGCCCTGGAAGTGGTGCTAAAATCCCGTGTGTCCGGAGAAATTGTAGAAATCCATCCTGAATTCACGGAAGGCGGGTTTTTAAAAAAGGACATGAGAATTATCCAGATCGATCCTCAAGATTACGAGCTGGCTCTGGCTCGAAAGCGAAGTACGGTGACCGATGCCGAGTATGCCCTGAAACTGGAGTTGGGGCATCAAGCAGTGGCCAAGCGAGAATGGGAGCTTTTAAACCAGGGCAAAGCAGCGCTAGACATGGAAAAGGAACTGGCGCTACGCCAGCCCCACCTAGACAAGGTCAGAGCAGATCTATCAGCAGCAGAGGCCGAACTAAAAGCGGCAATGCTTGATCTTGAGCGAACCCATATCACGCTGCCCTTCAATGCCATGGTGCGTTCAAAGTCAGTGGATCGCGGCTCCCAGGTAACACCTCAGGAACCGCTGGCCGAACTGGTGGGCACCGATGCTTACAGAGTCCAGGCATCCTTAACGGTGGATCGCCTCGAATGGATTGACGTTCCGGTTCAAACCGGCGATCACGGTTCCAAAGCCCAAATCATTTATGGCCGGGGCAATGAATGCAGCGGAAAGGTTATCCGGTTGTTGGGGGATTTGGCAGCCGAAGGGCGCATGGCCCGGATCCTGGTGGAGGTTGCTGATCCGCTCGGCTTGAACTCTTCCAATCAGAATCGCACACCCCTTTTAATCGGCGAGTACGTTAGGGTAAAAATCCTGGGCCGCAAACTTGACAACGTATTTCAAATTCCGCGTACGGCCTTGAAAGATAATTCAAGTATCTGGATCGTCGGTGAAAACCAAACATTGGAAATTCGAAAGGTACGTGCGGTCTGGCGTGATGCCGACGTCGTCCTGCTGAAAGACGGCCTGAAACCCGGGGAACGGTTGATCGTTTCGGATTTGCCTCCACCTGTGGAAGGAATGACAGTGCGAGTCGATACATTGAAATCTGAAATAAAGAGCGACCAACCTGTGAAAGAAAAAGCAGCAAAGAATGGAAATTCTTAGTATGAAAAGCCTTCCGCAAGATGATTCCAAAAAAAAAGGGCCCATTGCCTGGATGGCCGGTCATTCCGTGACAGCCAACCTTCTCATGCTGGTGCTTCTTGTGGGAGGATTCTTTATGGGATACCGCATCAAGAAGGAAGTATTTCCTTATTTTGAACTGGATCGGGTCCAAATTACCGTTCCCTATCCCGGTGCCAGCCCTCAGGAAGTGGAGAGGGGTATCATATTGGCCATAGAGGAAGCCGTACAAGGGTTGGAAGGTGTTGATGAAGTTCGGTCATCTGCAAAAGAAGGGGTTGGTACGGTTATCGTAGAGATGATAGAAGGCGAAAATCTGCAAAAGCTGGGTCAGGACATCCAGAGTGAAGTTGATCGGATTACGTCTTTCCCCGAAGAAGCAGAAGAGCCCCGGGTGGTGATTGTTTCCAGAAAGCGTTTTGTTGTTTCTCTGGCGCTTTACGGCGATCAAAGCGAAGGAGTGTTACGTGAATATGCTGAGTATGTGCGGGACCGATTGCTCCAGGACCCGGATATCACCCAGGTGGAACTGGTAGGGGTGCGTAACTATGAGATCAGCGTCGAAATCTCCCAGGACAAATTACGAACTTATAACCTTACTATAGAGGAAGTTGCCCAACGGATCGGCAGGACATCCGTTGAGCTTCCCGGCGGCGCCGTGAAAACTCCCGGCGGCGATATTCTCATTCGCGTGAAGGAGCGTAAGGATTACGGGCATGAATTCGGAAAGATTCCGATTATTACAGCCAGCGACGGAACCCAGGTT
This sequence comes from uncultured Nitrospinaceae bacterium, assembly GCA_964195835.1. GTDB lineage: Bacteria > Desulfobacterota > Desulfobacteria > Desulfobacterales > UBA11574 > UBA11574. Next base: position 38,971 of record CAXMTB010000005.1, read on the forward strand.
CTGCTTGAAGATATTGCCGATATTAAGGACGGATTCGAAGAAACCGATAATGCCGCTACATACAACGGCAAACCCTCCGTAATGGTCGAGGTCTACCGGATCGGCGATCAAACCCCTGTTTCAGTATCTAATGCCGCCAAACGGGTGGTGGAGGCGGTAAACCAGGAACTGCCTCCGGGTCTGGCGGTTGTTCTTCGCAATGATCGGTCGGATATCTATCGGCAGCGCATGGGGCTGTTGATTAAAAACGGATGTATGGGCCTGGGGCTGGTGTTTATTTTGCTGGCATTGTTTTTGGAAATCCGTCTGGCTTTCTGGGTGGCTCTGGGAATTCCCATCTCTTTTATGGGGTCCCTTTTAGTTTTGCCGGCAATGGGTGTCAGCATCAACATGGTCTCTATGTTCGCGTTTATTGTCACCCTCGGCATCGTGGTGGACGATGCCATCGTGGTTGGGGAAAATGTCTATCATCACCACCAACGCGGTGTTCCCTGGTTTAACGCCGCCGTCTCAGGGACCAGAGAGATTGCCATGCCGATGACTTTTAGTGTGCTGACCAACATGATTGCTTTCGCACCCATGTTTTTCATTCCCGGAATCTTAGGAAAGGTTTTCAAGCAAATTCCCGTAGTCGTGATCAGTGTGTTTGCGATTTCACTGATCGAATGCTATTTGATTCTTCCTGCCCATGTCGGCCATCAGAAACCGTTGCGTAAAGGGTTTTTCAGCCGGATACATGCTTGGCAGCAAAGATTCAGTAACGCCTTTGTCCGTTTTGTTAACCAAAGATACGGCCCATTGTTGGGATTGGCCCTGCGCTGGCGATATGTGACGATGTCTTTGGGTGTTGCTGTTTTGCTGATTGTGGTCGGTTATGCGAAGAGCGGGCGCATGGGATTTGAGCTTTTTCCCAAGATCGAATCCGATTATGCTAAAGTGACGGCCACACTGCCGTTCGGGACCGCCTTTCAAAAAACCGAAAAGGTGCAGCAGATGCTGGTCAAAGCGGCCCAGGAGGCTGTCGCTGAAAATGGTGGAAAAACACTCATGGAAGGAATTTTCGCCAGTATCAATGGCAACCAGGCCGATGTTCGCATCTACTTGACTCCGCCGAAAAAACGCCCGATCTCGACTGCGCAAATAACGGAACGCTGGCGGGAACGGGTGGGGATTATTCCGGGATTGGAATCAATTTTATTTGAATCCGATGCCGGTGGACCCGGTCGCGGACCGGCAATTACCGTAGAACTCAGCCACAAAGATATTGGTCTGCTGGAAAAGGCCGCTGCCGATGTTGCCAAGGCCCTGGGTTTTTATCCGATTGTAAAAGATATCGATGATGGTTTTGCACCCGGCAAACAGCAGATCGATTTTCAGATCAAACCGGAAGCCCGCAGTCTTGGATTAAGGTCCAAGGAAGTGGCCAGGCAAGTCCGGCATGCTTACTACGGTGCCGAGGCATTACGGCAACAGCGAGGTCGTAATGAAGTCAAAGTCATGGTCAGACTCCCAAAGGGAGAACGGATTTCCGAGTATAATCTTGAAGAAATGATATTGCGGACGCCGGCCGGTAGTGAGATTCCCTTGCAATCTGCCGTCACCATACATCGGGGGCGGGCCTATACTGACATTAACCGCCGGGATGGTCGCCGGATCGTGACGGTGGGGGCCGACGTTCGGCCCAGAAGCAAGGCGGGCGAGATCTCGCAGTCACTTAAAGCTGAAACCCTGCCGGCATTGCAAAACAAATATCCCGGTCTGACCTTTAGTTTTGAGGGACGGCAGGCCGACCGGCGAGAAAGCATGCAGAGCCTGATGCGAGGACTTTTGGTGGCCCTTGTGATCATTTTTGCCATGCTGGCCGTTCCACTGAACAGTTATATCCAGCCGGTGATTATTATGACGGCCATTCCCTTTGGCATCGTGGGAGCCGTACTCGGTCATCTGATCATGGGTTACAGCCTGAGCGTACTCAGCATGTTCGGCGTGGTGGCGCTGAGCGGAGTGGTGGTCAACGATTCACTGGTGCTGATCGATTTTGCCAACCGCAAGGAGCGGGCCGGAATGAATCGGCGAGATGCGATTCATCAGGCGGGTATTCACCGTTTTCGGCCGATTATTTTGACAACCCTGACCACTTTCGGCGGTCTGTCACCGATGATCTTTGAAACGTCCCGACAGGCCCGGTTTTTGATTCCCATGGCCCTTTCTTTAGGATACGGTATTTTGTTCGCAACCGTGATTACGCTGGTTCTGGTACCGTCCCTTTATTTAATTATTGAAGATATCCGTCAATTAATCAGAATGAGATTCTCGTCCGATATAGAGGTCCGACAAGATGGGGGGCCTTAGATTTCGAACGTTTCGGCCAACATCTCCAACCACCTAATCTTATTACGACTTCTCACTTGACTGACGGACACCTTTATACGTATATAGAATGGGATAGCAATTATTGACTAATGTTCCTATAATTTACAGACTACATCAAATTAAACTTCAAGTTGAAAAATGGACAGACCTGGCCATCAATTGAGTATTACCGCTCAACGGGCATGTAAGGAGGCCTTTATGTTAAAAAAACTTGTACTGGGAGTAACGGCAGCATTTTTTTTCTTTTCTTTGTCATTTTTAACTCCTGGAACAGCTGTGGGGGTTGATAAGACGTTTACGTTTGGTTTGCTTTTAGTTGGCCCCTATAATGATCACGGATGGAGTCAGGCGCATTTTGAAGGGGGAAAATATGTAGAAAAAATGATTCCCAATGCCAAAATGATATATATCGACAAGGTCAATCCGGCCGATCGTCCCGGCATTACGATTCCCCAGCTCGTAGATGATATGGTGGAAAAAGGGGCCAAATTAATTATCGCAAATTCTGATGACATGAAAGACGGAACCAGAGAAGCAGCCCGGATGCATCCTGAAATACATTTTCTTCATATTTCCGGTGACGATGTTCTCATCGCAAAAGCGCCAAAGAATCTTAGCAACCTCATGGGGCGAATGGAATACGGAAAAATGATGGCAGGATTTGCCGCTGCAATGACGACGAAAACCGGTAAGATTGGATATCTCGGCCCTCTTGTAAACGAAGAAACCCGACGCCTGGCCGCATCTTGTTATCTTGGCGCTAAATATGCCTGGGAAAAGGTTCTGAAAAAAGATCCGGCAAAGTTAAAATTTCAGGCAACCTGGATCGGCTTTTGGTTCAACATACCCGGTGTAACCGCTGATCCCACACAAGTTGCCCTAAACTTTTTCAACACCGGATATGATGTTGTTCTTTCCGGGATAGACACCACTGAAGCTGTCGTTGTTGCAACCCAAAAACAAAAGGAGGGGAAAGAAGTCTGGGCAGTACCCTATGATTATATCGGAGCGTGCAAAAGCGGGCCTGATGTTTGCTTAGGCGTTCCCTATTACAACTGGGGCCCGGGATATGTTCCTTTTGTAAAAGCATCGATGGCAGGAAAATGGACGTCCAAATGGGTCTGGTTGGGGCCTGACTGGAAGGATATCAACAATACTGATACCAGTGCGGTCGGTTTTATGGCCGGGCCTGCATTGTCATCAACAGCCAAAGCAGCTCTGGGTAAATTTATCAAAGACCTCGGAACAGGCAAAGCAGAACTTTTTAAAGGTCCCCTTTACTATCAGGACGGCACTTTATTTCTTAAAGACGGTGAAGTTGCGACTGATAAAAAGGTCTGGTACATGAAACAGCTTTTAAAAGGGATGAGCGGGCAAAGCGGCGCTAAATAGTTCAAATAGTTCAAATGAATTTTTTTGGATATTCTCTAAGATGTGGATAGAACTCCGGGAGATCCATAAATATTATGGGCCGGTAAAGGCCAATTGCGGAGTCAATCTTACCATTGAGCCGGGCGTTATCCATGGCATTCTCGGTGAGAATGGCGCGGGCAAGACCACATTAATGAAAATTCTTGCCGGTTACAGCGAAAAAACCAGTGGCACCATTCTTGTTGATAATTCCCCTGTAAATTACAAAACACCGTCCCAAGCCTCGGAACTGGGTATCGGCATGCTTTACCAGGACCCTCTCGATTTTCCCCTTCTGTCGGTGTTGGACAACTTTATGTTGGGACAAACCACCGGAATAGTAAACAAGAAAAAAACATTTAGAAAGATTTTTGAAAAGACGGCAAATTCATTTAATTTTTCTCTTCAACCGGAGACTATTGTTAAACGTCTCACCATTGGTGAAAGACAGCAACTTGAGATTCTGAGGCTTTTGGCCCGGGGAATTCAGGTCCTGATTCTTGATGAACCCACCACCGGCATATCCAGTTTGCAGAAGGAGACCCTTTTTCAGGCCCTTAAAAAACTCGCTTCAGATGGTAAAAGCGTGATTCTGGTGTCTCACAAGCTGGAAGATGTGCAAGCCTTGTGCGATAAAATAACGGTGCTGCGACAAGGAACTTTAGCCGGGGAGATGGAAAGACCGTTTAGTACAAACACCTTGCTGGAAATGATGTTCGGTGAACCCCCTCTTCCCCCTATGCGTACCAAAACAAAAACCGGGGAAATCATCCTTAAGATGAATCAGGTATCTGCTCCAGGTGGTCGCACAGGTTTAATAAACTGTGACATCACCGTTCGTCAGGGAGAGGTGGTCGGTTTGGCGGGCCTTGAAGGAAGCGGTCAGGACGTTTTCCTCAGAACCGCAGCAGGTCTGAAGCAACCGTCCAAAGGATCCATACGCCTCCAGGGCGTGAAAATGAACGGCAAGGATTATCATACATACAAAAACCGGGGAGTAACCTACTTGCCGGGCTCTCGCCTTGAAGAGGGATTGATATCAGGATTGAGCATAGCCCAGCATCTTTTACTTCAGGACAAACAAAAAGGGTTTTTTGTAAAAAGTGTTCACGCCTTTCGAAAAGCAAAAAAGAGCATAGCCCACTTTCGAATCAAAGCCGAACCGGAATCTTTTGTAGAATCTCTTTCCGGAGGGAATCAACAACGCCTGCTTCTTTCTTTCCTGCCCGCCGATCCGATTTTGCTTCTATTGGGGAATCCAACAAGAGGGTTAGACATGGAATCTGTTCTCTGGGTTTGGCAGCACCTTCATCAATATTGTGAACACAAGGCGTGTATTGTCTTTTCATCTTCAGAACTCGATGAAATCCTGATGAATGCAGATCGAGTGCTGGTCTTTTTTAATGGTGTTGTCATTAAAGATATACGGACAGAACAAACAGATGCCCATGAACTTGGACGGGCTATTGCGGGCAAAACTTAAAATTTTCGTAACATCTCAGGGTCCAGATGGCCCGGCTTAGATTAGGCCCTAAAAAATGCTGAATTCTTTAACTTTATTCAATCAATTTCAAATGACAAAGCTCAAATGCCCATTGAATAAAAAAGCACGAAATCCCCAAAAAGAATATTTGCAGAATAATTTTTGATATTAAAACATTTGGATTTCATTTGATATTGGAAGTTTGACATTTTAAATTTTGTTTACTGAGATTATGAAATTGCTCTCCCACCATAATATGAGGATATTTTTTAGATACGTATTTGAAGGCGTTCTGACACTGTTTGCGGTGTTTTTTTTCACCACAATAATTCTACTTGTTTCCGGCGCCCCGCCTTTTGCTGCCTATTATCATATATTTAAAGGGTCACTGGGATCCTGGATTAAATTGGGCCAGGTCATACAAATCTGGATACCGCTGACACTTTGCGCCAGCGGCCTCCTTTATACGTTTAGAATCGGTCTCTGGAACATCGGTGTTGAAGGGCAGGTCATGCTGGGCGCCGTATTTGCGACAGCAGTTCTTAGGATTGATGCGGCAAAGAGCATGCCGATGCTTTTTATTGGGCTGTCGTTTCTGGCCGGCATCTCAGGTGGTGCGATATGGGCGATCGTTGCAGGGGTTTTAAAAACAAAAGGGGGAGTTAATGAAATTTTTGCAGGACTGGGGCTTAACTTTGTCGGTCAGGGGGTTATCCTTTGGCTGATATTCGGACCCTGGCGGCGTCCCGGAGTCGCTTCCATGAGCGGAACCGAACTATTTCCTCAGGAGTTGTGGCTTCCCTTCTTTCCGGCCTTGCGGCTTTCCCCTGTGGGGCTGGTTCTTGCTTTGACAGCCCTGGCTTTAACAGCACTGTTACTGCGTTATACTCATATAGGGTTAAACTTGAAAGCCATCGGGAATAATCGCGATGCAGCTTATCTGTTCGGTCTGAAACCCGACCGATATATGATCATTGCCATGATTTTCGCCGGAGGGTTTTCAGGTCTGGCCGGGAGTATTCAGGTCGCCGGCGTGTATCATCGTCTTTTACCCGCCATTTCCAGTAACTATGGATATCTGGCCCTTCTGGTAGTGATGCTCGCAAATTACAATGTGTGGATAACTCCGTTAGTGGCTTTCTTTTTTGCGTGCTTAAACGTCGGCAGTATCCAGCTTCCCATGATGCTTGAACTCGACTCGTCATTAAGCGGAGTGATTCAGGGCTCGCTGGTTTTGGCAACGCTGGCCGTATATTCATGGCGAATCCGCGGGAAAATGTCCGGAGGAACCGCTGCGACATGACTGAGCTTGATGTAACCATATTATTTGCCGGCGTCGTGGCCGGAGCAGCGCCCATCGTCCTGGCGACGCTGGGGGAAACGGTTACGGAAAAAGCAGGCATTATCAACCTCTCCCTGGACGGAACCATACTCTTAAGTGCCATGGCTGCCTTTGTTGTTGCCCTTGAAACCAACAATATTTTATTGGGCTTTGCTTTTGCTGCCGTCGTGGGGGGCATTGTTGCGGCAATCGTTGCTTTTTTCAGCATCTACCTTAACCAATCACAGGTGGCGGTGGGATTCGTTCTAACACTCATGACCCGTGACCTTGCTTATTTCCTCGGCAACTCTTATTCCCGTCTGCAGGGTCCCCAAGTTGTTCCTCTTCCGGTTCCGCTTTTAAAAGATATACCCTTTTTTGGGCAGATATTTTTTAATCAGAACCTATTGGTTTATTTCAGCCTGGCCATGATCGTATTTTGCTGGTGGTACATGTATAGAACCCCGCTTGGGTTGCAGCTTAGATCTGTGGGGGAAAATCCCCGGGCATCCTATGCCAGAGGGATAAATCCTAAAAAGCTGCAAATGATGTATTCAATTTGTGGCGGCCTGTTGGTAGGGCTTGCCGGGGCAACGTTTTCTCTGTCTGTGAAGCCGGGCTGGGGGCGGCCCCAGGGAGCTGAGGGAGTTGGATGGATTGCACTTGTGCTGGTTATTTTCGGAGGGTGGAATCCGATAAAAGCTGCTTTGGGTGCCTATCTTTTTTCATTTTTGCAGGTCATTGGAATATACTGTCAGGGATGGTTGCCGTCCGTTCCGGCCCAGGTATTCCAGGTGGCGCCGTTTCCATTGATGATTTTTACCCTTTTGGTTATGTCTTTGGCCCAGAAAGAGTCTGTGCTAAACCGGGCCGAAGATAACATCAGAATAAAATCGATATTGGCGTTTTTTTCCGGCAGCGTTCCAACTTCCTTGGGCAAACCCTTCAGACAGGACTGATTGACAACTTTTTTAATCTATTATATAAATCGCAATGAATTTTTCAATATCATATATAAATCCAACCTCAATTGAGGTCCAACCGGTGGAGCAACAACGATGATAAAGGTCGGGATTATCGGAGGTTCCGGACTGGATGATCCGGGAATACTAAGCAATCCAGAGGTCATACAAGCAGACACCCCATATGGGAAACCGTCTTCTGCATTATCTGTGGGCAAGATTAACGGGGTCGATGTTGTCCTTATTGCAAGGCACGGGGAAAAGCACCGGTTGAGTCCGAGTCAGGTCAACTACAGGGCAAACATTTACGCCTTAAAGGACCGGGGTACAACTCATATCCTTGCAACTACAGCCTGTGGCAGTCTTAAAGAGGAAATAGAAAGGGGACATTTTGTCATTGTTGATCAGTTTATTGATTTTACAAAACACCGAAAAATAACATTTCATGATTCCTTTGAAAACGGGGCTGTGCATACGGCCATGGCCGAACCGTTTGACATAGAGCTCCGAAAGACGCTTTATAAAGCGGCAAAAGATTTGAATTATGAAACCCACTTTGGTGGAACGGTGATAACCATCGAGGGGCCGAGGTTTTCAACCAAAGCAGAGTCAAAGATGTTTAAGATGTGGGGAGGGGATGTTATCAACATGTCGATTGCTCCTGAGGCGGTTCTGTCAAATGAAGCAAAGATACCGTATGCGGTGGTCGCCATGTCTACCGATTATGACTGCTGGAAGGAAGATGAGGCGCCGGTTTCATGGGAAGAAATCCTGGAGGTATTTAACCAGAATGCTGATCGAGTTAAAAAGCTTATAGTAAATGCTGTTTCAAACATTGAGTGAGGGCGTTAATATGAATCTTAAAGAAAAGATCAGAACCGTGCCGCACTGGCCCATTAAAGGGGTGATGTTCCGGGATATTACGACCCTTTTGCAGGATGCTGCAGCATTCAAAGAAACTTGCGACATGCTTTATGATCGTTATCGGGACATGCAGGTTGAAAAGGTGGTTGCCATTGATGCAAGGGGGTTCATTTTCGGTGCGGTACTGGCCTATAAACTTAACGTCGGGTTCGTTCCTGTAAGAAAAGCAGGGAAACTGCCCTATAAAACCATCAGCGAGCCATACACCCTTGAATACGGTAAGAATATCGTAGAGATGCATATAGATGCCATTAAAAAGGGTGAAAGGGTCCTGGTAGTAGATGATCTGATCGCCACGGGCGGCACGATATCCGCAGCAACAAAGCTGGTCGAAAAACTGGAAGGTGAAATCGTTGAGTGCGTATTTATTGTGGAATTACCTGACCTTAAAGGAATGGAAAAGATAAAAAAATATAAAGCGTTTACTTTAACCGAATTTGAAGGAGAATAATCTATCGCGATTAAAATTTGCTGACAAAACCTATCGTGAGAAACTTTATTTGCCCATATGTCAGACGTATCGCAGGTTTTTGAGGTGGATGATATTTTCATCTTTTGGATGGCTATCTGAATATTCAACAGGGTGAAAAGGAGATCGGATCATCATCCCGAATGAATTAAATGAGGAACTGGTTAAGGCAAGGCATCGTGAATTTAAGATCGGCTTGGATTGGTAAAAAATTGTACAAGATATTGTATTGAGGAGATGATCAGGTTTTCATTAAAATATTGAAATTAAGCGCGAGATACGTTATTAGAATCACATCGGTCTGGAATCATTAGATATCTGCACTTTTTGCAAGTTATCTTTAATCAAGCACATCCCGGATAGTCCAGGCAATCCCCCGTTTTAAGACCGGTTTTGAGATAAAAGCCATAATGCTTATATCCATTGCTTTTTTCATCTATCCTTACACAAAATCCAGCGCATAGGATACTGGCAATCGGCAGCTGACTTCCCTAACTTACTATAATATCTAAAGATTTAAGGTTAAGTCGACGCAATGACCGATGGTTTGGTATAATTAAAGAAAAAAAGAACGAAGACTTTTCAATTTTCGTTCGTATTAGTACATATAAGCATGCTTGGGATCCTTGGAAAAAATCATGAGAAAAAGAATGACCATATCGGCACTGATTTGTTATGCTGGCCGTGCGGTCCGCGGCTTACGCCTTTTACGGAGGCCGACGGCGTGACGGATGTTCCACGACAGGAATTGTCGGCTCAGGTGCCGGCAGACAAAGAGATAATTTTTCATCAGACCATGGCGGAAGGCAAATATCATTGAATATGGACGTAAAGCTCTTGCATCTGGATGACGAGTCCCTGATCTGCCAGATACAGGAGGGAAGTCATGAAGCCTTTGCTACACTTGTAGATCGTCACTCATATCGATTCTATCGTATTGCCTATCGTCTTGTTTTCAGCAAGGACGATTCAGAGGACATTGTGCAGGAAGCGTTTCTAAAACTATGGGACAGGCCGAATCTTTGGGATCCCAGTAAACGAGCCAAATTCACCACCTGGTTTTATCGGGTAGTCATAAACCTGTGTTTTGATCACCGCAAGAAGAAAAAGTTGATAAATTTACCTGAAGACATAGAGTTCGCAGACGAAAATCCTGGGCCGGACGTCTTATTCGATGTGCATCAGAAACAGGCTGTATTGGAGCGATTTATACACGAATTGCCGGAAAGACAGCAGCTGGCGGTTAACCTATGCTTTTATGAAGGATTAAGTAATAATGAGGCGGCCCAAATCATTGGTGTGAAGGTGAAAGCTCTGCAATCTCTCGTCATGCGTGCCAAAACGACATTGAAGTACAAAGTCAAACGATATCTTGGCGGAGGTTCACGATGACAATGAACTTTGAACAGTTCAAGGAAAAACTGCTTATGTATGGCGCTGATGTTCGGTGTTGGCCAAAAGACATAAGATCGTCAGGGCTGAAGGCACTGGATAGTTCTCCTGAACTTCAGAAATTAGTGGAAGACGAGGAACGTTTTGAAGGGGTTCTAAAAACACGGAAGTATGAAGAACCGAGCAG